>JAKAYL010000003.1 GCA_021809545.1 Thermoplasmata archaeon | reverse complement strand
CCTCCGGAGCGATTCGCGCATCCCATCTCGCCCTGACTCCGCCTGCGGGCAGTGGAACCTCCGCTCGACGGGGGCCCCTCAATAAATTCCCCGCTCCCTGGCCAAATTCCACCCGTTCCCGGTGAATGCAACCAATTAATACTCCGGTGTGATGCCCTGCGCTGGTGGGGTTGTTCCTTTGGTAAAACGGCAAACGGTCGACATGCTTACAGAGCTCATCGGAATTCCCTCCGACGTCACGGCCAACAAGCGTGAGATTATCGATTACATCCAGTACTTCGCCGACCGCCTCAAGATGACCACCTCGATCCACGGGAACCCCTCCTCCCCGGCCATCCTTGCGGAATCGGGGGACCGAGGCGTGGTCCTCTCCGGGCACCTCGACACTCCGCCCATCGGAGACTTCTGGAACTTCTCCCAAGGGCAGATCGCTTCCGGCAGGATGTATGGCCGGGGAGCGGCGGACATGAAAGGAAGCATCGTCGCCATGCTCCAGGCCACGCAGGACCTGGTTCACCGGAAGATCCCGGTCGTTCTCGCGTTCACCACCGACGAGGAGACCACCATGGCCGGAGCCGCCAGCCTTGCGAAGACCCTGGCCCTCCGTAGGGCCCGTGCGGTCGTGATCGGGGAACCCACTGCTCTCCGGGTCGGCCACGCGGAGAAAGGGGTTCTGGATGTCGCCATCGAGACCAAGGGAAAGGCGGCCCACGGAGCCATGCCCCAATTGGGCGACAACGCGGTCACGAAGATGATGCGGCTCCTCAAGGCCCTGGAAGGGTTCAAGGGTAAGGTGGAGCACTCCGAGATGGGACGGGTAACGGTCAATCCCGCGGTCATCCAGGGAGGCACTCGCGTCAACGTGGTCCCCTCCCGCTGCGTCACCGAGGTCGACATCCGATTCCCCCCGCCCTACACTCCGGAATCGCTCTCCAAGGAGGTCGAAGACCACCTCCACCGGATCAAGACCCCCTTCACTCTCCGCCACATCATGAGCATGCCCGCCCTCCACATCGATCCCAACTCCGAGCAGATACGGACGATGGTCGAAGTGGCCGGGAGCGAGCGCACGGTCCTGGCGCACGCCTCGGAGGCGGTCCACTACCTACCGGTCAATCCCCACGTGGTCATCTTCGGGGCCGGTTCCGAGGAGCTGGCGCACCAGACCAACGAGTACGTCAAGATCGAAGCGGTCATGCGAGCGGCCGAGATCTACAAGAAGTTCGCCCAGAAGATCCTGATCTCCAAGAGCTCCAAGAAATAAATAGGAAAAGGTTGGAAGGCCCCCCCCACCCGGGGGGGGCCCTCTTGCGGCTTTACGCTTTCTCTTCTTCGTCGTCCTCTTCCTTAGGCTTCTCCTTGCCGGAGTCTCCCTTGGAGGGCTTCTTGTCCTTGGAGCTGTCCTTCTTCGTAGGGGCACCTCCTGTCTTTCTGCGCCGGTAGATGAGCACGACGACGACCAGGACCACGACCACCGCCACTGCGATGGCCACGTACTCCAGGATGGAGGTCAGCGGGTTCGGGTTGATCGTGAGCGACATATGGGCCACGTTCTGCCCGCTCTGATACTCACCGTAGAACTCGTTGGTGGCCGAGGAGTTGGCCCAGAGTTCCTTGGTACCCGTGAAGCCATTCCCGGGGGTGTAGGTGACTTCGGCCCGCCAGGACTGGTTGGCCTTCATCGACGGAAGAGTCCCGGTGAAGCTGGCCGAGCTGTTGACCACGCCCTTCGTGTAGCCATACCACTTCACGCTGTTCGGGGAGCCGCCGATCATGGTCTTCCCACTCCCGTCAGGGTTGGTGATGTAGAAGGCCACGGTCACGTTCTCCGCCTTCGAGGTGGAGTAGCCCGTGTTGTTCACGTTCACCCAGACCGTATATTGCGAACCGTCCGTCATCGTCGTGGGGGCGGTGATGTTCGACACCGATAGGACGGGCCGAACCGTCAGGTTCTGCGCCACGGTCACCGGGTAGGTGGAGTTCGCGTGGTTGCCCGCCAGGTCCGTGACGTTCAACGAGAAGTTGTAGGTCCCCGTTGAGGCCGGGAGGTAGAGGGCGAACGTCTGAGCGGAGGTCGAGTTCCAGTAGCACTTCAGCGTCGCGTTCGTGTGGCAGGTGGAGATGTTCGCTCCGGCATTGTTGGTGACGGACCAGCTGTAGAAAGCGAGCGAGCCGTTGTGTGGATCCGAGCTGTACTTGTCGAGCAGCTTGACCTGCACCGTGCCGTTCGTGCCTTCCACGAGGCCACCGGTGATGTTCTTGTTCGCGGAGTTCTCGACGCTGCCTAGGGCAATGGGCTTCTCCGTGTCATTCACCAGCACGTAGAGCGTGGAGTTGGCGCGGTTGCCACCTGCGTCCCAGAGCGTCAGGGAGACCGTGTAGAGCCAGCCGGTGAGCTTCAGCGAAGTGTTCATGATGGTCGTCTGGTTCTTGACATACTTCCCTGCCCCAAGGAAGGAGTAGGTGAAATTGCTGAACACGTTCGCATTCTGCCCGACAGTGAAGTTGACAACGTGGTGGGTCGGACCGGCCGTGATGTTCCAAGAGGCCACCGAGATGATACCGGCGTGCACGCTGGGACCGACCGACGGGGCGATCTTGTCCGTGCTCCCGCTGGCATTGAACTGGAGGCTCTGGCTCCAGTTGAGGTACACGTAGCCTGCGGTTTTGTTGAGGGAAACCACATGAGTGTTGTTCACACTGATGACCGCAGCCGGCGGGAGGCTGTCCACGTAGACGTTGAACTTGGTGACGTTCTTGTTGCCACCGCTCGTCAAGAGGGTGAGGGTCCCATGGTAGAGGCCGCCCGTCTTGTAGATGTGGTGGACCGTGGAGTTGTGGCTGCTCAGGTTCGCGTCCCCGAACTGCCACTCGTAGGCCGTCACGTTCATCGTAGCGGGGACCAGCGAGTGCGAGGCAGTCAAGCTGACGTTCTGCCCGGCACCGACGATCACCGTGTAGTTACCGGAGGTCTGGTTCAGCACGTTCTTCTCGGAGAAGGCGAAGTT
The DNA here is from genome assembly GCA_021809545.1 of Thermoplasmata archaeon. Classification (GTDB taxonomy): domain Archaea; phylum Thermoplasmatota; class Thermoplasmata; order Lutacidiplasmatales; family UBA184; genus JAJYEA01. Next base: position 70,487 of record JAKAYL010000003.1, on the reverse strand, counting down.
CGAGCTCGTGATGTTCACGACCGCGGTCACGTTGGTGATCTTGTAGATCGTGAGGTTCGCAGAGCCCGTCACCTGAGAGTAGGCGTGGGGGACAATGGTGAAGCTCGTCCAGAGCTTCCCGAGGGGCCCGACCGGTCCCGAGGGAATAAGCGAGGTCCCGGCGGGGGCCGCGGTGTTGTTCTTCAAAACGTAGCCCTGAGGGAGGTTCACGGTATACGAGAGGTTCTGGCTGGAGAGCGGGTAATCGAAGCCCACCTTGAGATAGTAGGCCGAAGCGTTCGCCTTCAGCGGTGTGGAAAGAGAATAGCTCTTCGAGGTGCCGTAGTTGAATCCAGCAGTTGAAGAATAGCTCATGTTCCCTGGGAAGGCCGGCGCGCTCAGGTGGAAGATACCATTGTCGTTGAACGTGGAACCGTTCACCGCAAGGCCCTCGGCTTGTGCCGGGTAGATCGGACCGCTGCCGTTCAGCCAGTTGAGGAAGGCGGCGTAGCTCGCGGAATCCATCGCGGGCATACTACCATTGAAGTCCAGACCCAATTGGGCCCAGAAGTTGCCGACACTGGCGTTGGGCAACGTGGCGAAGGTGCTGCCCGAGGTAAGGCTCCCAGCGCTCGAGACATTGACCGTCGAGAAGTTCGTGCCAAAGGTGAGGGTCGTGGAGTAGTTGGTGGGAACTTCGGGGTGGATGGCAGGGCTGAACGTCGCGGACGGCGACGCAGCGCTGACCTTCACCTGGCTCCAGGCGCTGTTGTAGCCCCGGGGGGAGAGGAATACCAGGAAATTCTGGCTCTTCCCGGTGGTTCCCACGCCCGCAGGGTAGAGACCCATCTGGTAGTAGGTGGAATTGGCCGCGAGGTAGTAGTTCGTGAAGAGGTGGTGGGTCGTCTCATCCCAAATGGTGATGTTCGAGGGGGCGTTGAAGTACCCAGAGACCCCGTAGTGGCCCGAGACCAGGTAGCCCTGAATGCTGAGGTTCAGGAAGGTCATCGCGGAGTTCACCGTGAACGCGGTGTAGTTGTACCTGAGGTAGCTGAAGCTCGAGGCGCCGGGGCCCGAGACGTACATCGTCCAGCTGCCGTTGGGGATCCGAGTGATCGAGTAGTGCGCGATTCCCGCAGAGGATGCGATGGACGAGGTCGAGTTGATCGCGAACCCCGAGTAGTTCTGGTCCAAGACCTTCAGATGGACCGTGGATCCGGGCTGAAGTCCGGTGACGTTGCCCGTCACAGTGGATGCGGCGGAAGTGACCGACACACCCGAGAAGGTGACGCTGTCCGACACGCTTCCATAGGGGATGGTGACCGCGAGACCGGTGGTGTTCGAGGGCGTGACCAGCCAGGAGTTACCGGCGAAGTTGTACATCTGGGGTTGCAGGTTGACGACCCACCATCCGGCCGAGAGACCGGGGCAGCTCGAGGTAGTGAACGTGGCGGTTCCACCGGATGTCTGGGTGAAGCAAATGGCACCGGAGGCCGCGTTCGAGAGGGAAACGTTCAACCCATTCGGTGTCGGTGACGGGGAGGTCACCACATTCACCGTGAGCGTGTACGTCGTGGTTGCAGTTGCTGTTGGAAGGACACCTACCAACATGATCGCGGTCATCGCTATCAGGAGGCTCAGTTGTGTCGTGCGACTCATCTTTTTTCACCCATCAGGCGGGCGCGCCCAACATAGAGGGGCTTAATATAGTTTTGGCTTCTCGGCCGCTCGCTATGGGAAATATCCGACAGACCTACATCAAGCGCGTCGCGGTTGAACTCGTCCAGAACCACCCGGACGCCTTCAGCAATGACTTCGCTGCCAACCGCGTGAAAGTGCTTGAACTTACGGACCTCGCCACGGACACCGGCGATGGGAAGAAGAAGATCCTCTACAAGAAGCTTGTGAACCGGGTCGCCGGGTACGTGACCCGCTACCACCGGAACCGCGAGCGCAAGACCGCCGACGCGTCCTTCGTTCAATCGTAGACGGAAAGCCCGTCCTCGATGTGGACGAGCTCGACCGGAGTCGTCCGTTCGCCTACGATGATCCCCTTGCTGTTGGCGACCACGCAGGCGCCCACGAGAGGAATCCCGAAGTTCGCGGTGGTCTTCTGGACCGGGACCTTGAGTGCTTGATGGATGATCTCCATCTCCTCCGGGGTCGCTGCGGGATGCACTAGCGCGCCCTTGTTCGTGGCGACGGCGGTCTTCGAGACCGTTCCCTCGCCGGCGACCGTGCCGCTCACCACCTTGACACCGAGCGCAGCCTCGATCGCCTCCACCTCCCGGTGGGAGAACCCCGGGTGGACCACTGCGCCGTGATCGTTGACAAGGATGTTGTTGCCCAGAGCATTGAGCTTCGTCCGCAGAACGGTGACGGGCGAGTGCTCCCGCAACTTGGCCAATTCCTCGTCCTCGACCGGATCTGCCACGATCACGCCGTGGCTGTTCAGTGTGGAGAGAGAGCCGGTGAGCTCCACGTCCGCGATCTGAGTCTGTACAACCGGAACTTCGAGGAGACGCTCGATGAGACGCACTTCTCCAGCAGAGACGGCGGCGGGCACAAGCACCCGTCCGTCACATGCTTTCAGAAAGACGCCGACATAGGGGCTTCCTAAGAAGGATGCCTTCCCAACCGGCAAGTCGAAACGTCCTCCTATCCCGATCGGAACGCCTCAGGCGTTCCTTTCGGCCAAGTCCACTTCGATGAGACCGTCCTCGAAGCGGATCGCGCGGACACGGACCTTCGAGGGGATCTTCTCGATGGAGCGTTCCCAGATGAACTCGTTGAGGTGAGGGTCGATCCAGACGTCCTCGACTTCTCCCTTCATGTGACGGGCCATGAACAAGCGGATCGTGCGGATGGCATGGCTTGCCCGTTCTGTCTTCGGTGGGAGATGTTTGCTGGCCCGCAGGGGGACCGTGTACTCCATCTCCTTCTCTTCCACATGTCGACCTTCTTCCTTTGCCATGATCTTTCCTCGCTACCTCAGAGGTGCAGATGGCCTCTCCGCCAGGACCGCTCCTGGGGGTGCCTCATGACATGCCGGTTGGTCCGCTCCACGACCCAGGAGGGGACACGCCGGTTCGACTTGTCCTTCTTCAACAGCCTCAATTTCCTTGCCAATGATTTCCGTTTGCTTGCCATGCTTTTTCACCTTCGGGTTATCTTGATCTCACGTTTTTCAGGGAGAACCTTCTCGAGGATGGCTTTGAGGGTTGCGTCATCGATCTGACGGCTGAGCCGGCCAGAGAGGGCCAATCCGAGCAGCTGCTGCTCGACCGCGGCCGCAGCGTCGGGTTTGGCGAGACGGATACGCCCAAGACGCTCGCGCGCTTCGGGAGTAAGGATTCTGCGCAAGACCTCTTTTTGTTCCGCAGCCCGGCGCTCGGCCTCATCCTGTTGAGAGGCTGCGTACGCCCCCTCAGGGGAGACCACGTCGCCCTGGGTTTGAAGCTGCTTGAGTCTACGACGACGAAGCGCATCAAGTTCTTCATCCTGATCGTAGCTCATGGGCCCTCATTCTCTATAGGTACTTCTTGAGGGCAGGGTTCCGCCCGGCGAGGGCCACCATCGCTTCCTTGGCGGCCTTTTGAACAAGAGACTGTCCCTTGGCAGAGAGGATACGGCCCTTCGAGGCCCGCTTGGTGACAAAACCCGCCTTTTCGAGTTCGTGAAGGACCTCCTGGATTACGGAGCGGCTCCCCTTGACGGCGTGGTACGGGGCGCTACCATTGTCCTTCTTGCCACCGTACTCGGCGGCCAGCCGGGATACGCCCACAGGTCCTAGCCGGTGGAGCTTCCGCATGACGGATGCACACCGAATGTACCACCAGTCCGCCTGTACAGGGGCACGTTCCGTGTGCGCCCCTGTCCGGACGTAGGCCATCCACTCAGGGTGACCAACCTTTCCTCGCAACTGTTCCACCAGCCTAGGTATTAGTTCCTGGGCGGGGACCTCCCATGCGTCTGTCATCGAAAACCAGCACGAAGATACGCAGGCATATTTAAAAACACTGTGCTCTAGGGTTATGCATGACCCGAAAGACGGGAGAGGCCGACGTTGCACCCGAAGCACGGTTCGAATTGGTCTTGATATCAGAGCTCCTCCCACACGAGATGTGCGATCCCGATACGGTCGACACTGTTGAGCAAAACATCAAGTCCGAAGGTGCGGTTCTGGAGCCGATCCTCGTCGCCGAAGGGTCCCTGGTGGTGCTTAACGGGCACCACCGTCTCGAAGTGTTGAAGCGGTTGGGTGCCCGCAAAGTTCCTGCCTGGGTTATTGATTACGAGGGATCGTCCATCACAGTAGATCTCTGGCCGGGCTCCGGAGTTCCCGAGAAACCCACGAAGAAGGACATCGTCGCCCGGGCCAGGAAAGGGCATCTCTATCCACCAAAGACCTCCCGACACCAGATTTCGAAACCGCTTCCGAAGCGGAGAACCCCGCTCCACGAACTCTACTGAAAAAAGGGACTTCATGCCCAGAATGACCATAATGTTCAAATAGTGACAACCCGGGCCGCAACCCCTGCCCGAGTTCCTGCGGCTCGGACGACCCAAACATCCGACCATAGGTGAGACCCTGTCGGCAAAGGGTCAGGGCCCAATTACCTCAAGACGAGAAGGGATCCGGCCATACTCCCCCGACAACCTATGCAGGTGCGTTCCAGGTAGCGTAACGTTGGTAGGGTTTCAGTTAGGTACACCCCCCCGTAAAACAGACTTGACATTTCCGGGACAAAGGTTATATATTGTTTAAGCGTAAGCAACCCCATAAGGTGTGAAAAATGCCGCAAGTAATGATAGCAATGTCGGTGAAAGATTACAAAACCACTACCACTGTATGGAGACTCGCAAAGCGAAGCCTCAACCCTAACGCCCGGAGGCGTATTGGCTGGAGGGGACGGTCGAGCATTCTCCGCGAATTCATGCTTTTCGGCTTCGAACAGGCCACCAAGGACCCACAGGCCTTCCTGCGATCGGTCCGGGAAACCCGGGACCCACTGGTGGGCAAGAAGGGCCGTAAGGACTTGGGCGCCGAGCGCCGCGAGGTCCTCGTCGGAGCCTGGCAGGGCATTTTCCCCTCGGAATCCGCTTCCCACCGCGGGAAGAAGGGTTCCAGCGAATAGGGAACAACGCTAAAATAGCGCTATGCATTCCGTCAGCCCTCTTCCACAAGGAGCGAATGCTCTGCACGGAGAGAGTTGGGATCACATGGTCAAGAAGGGCGGCACAGCAGCCGGCGGGGAATACTTCACGCGATTTGAGAAAGCCCGCATCCTTGGGGCGAGGGCTCTTCAGATCTCCTTGGGAGCTCCCATCCTCGTGGATGCACCTCCCGAGGTCCTTGATCCCCTCGTGATCGCTGAAATGGAATTCGATGCCTTGGTGATCCCCATCACAGTAATTCACCGAAAGCTCGGCACCATCATCGCCGCTTGAAGTAGTCCCGGACGCGTTTCCTAACTCGTCAGCTTCCGTTTTCCGGAAGAGCGTATCAGAGACCTGCCTGCGCCAACGCGGTACGACAACCGCACTTCCTTGCCTGGGTGGGGGGAACCGTGGGCACGAGGTCCAGCAGGAGCGACCTCACCCGGTCGATGTTCCGGGAGAGCGTCGCCGAGATGTCCGTGGCCTCGACCGGATGCTCGGCCCAGACGTCGAAGTCAGTCACCATGCAGACTGGAAGGTAGCAGATCTCCCGCTCTCGCGCCAACTGCGCCTCCGGGCAGAGGGTCATGCCGATCACATCCGCAAGGGTGCGGTAGAACTTGCTTTCCGCCCGAGTGGAGAACCTGGGACCCTCGACGCAGACGTAGGTCTTCTGCCGGGCGATCTCGATCCCGGTCTTTTCCCCTGCCGCCAATGCAAGCTGGGAGAGCCGAGGGCAGAAGGGGTCCGCCATGGAGATGTGGTAGGTCTTCCCCCCCTCATAGAACGTCGTGGGCCGGGACTTCGTGAAGTCCAGGAACTGATCCGGAACGACGAACGACCCCGGCGGGAGCTCCTCCTTGAGAGATCCGACCGAATTCACGCTGAGGATAGCATTGACCCCAAGCGACTTGAGGGCGTCGATGTTGGCCCGGTAGTTCACCTTGTGGGCAGGGATCGTGTGGCCCTTCCCGTGGCGGGGCAGGAAGAACACCTTGAGATTTCCGAGACGACCCTCCTCGATGAAACCCGAAGGGGAGCCCCAGGGGGTCGACAATTTATGGACCGTGGTGGAGCGGAAGAGCCCAGACTCGTAGAGTCCGCTCCCCCCGATGATGCCGACAACGGCGTCGGTCGGGTCGCTGTCTGGTGAAATCTTCCCCTCGTTCATCTCCGCTTCTCGGGTCCCTTGGAGCCTCCCTTCCGGACAATCGATTGCAGGTATAGCGCCATCGCGACCTCTCCCCGCGTCTTCTCCAGGAGGGAGCGGGCGGTGTCCTGTTTCGGTTTCAGAGCGATCACGCTGCGCGGAGCTTCAAAGTGCATGAGGATGGCAAGGATATCGTCCATCTGGCGCACCTGCGCTTCGGCCCGTTCCGGGGCGCCCTTTCCGAGGGAGGTCACCGCGAGACGGCGCAGTTCTCCCACCAGATCCGAGAGGCCCAACAGGTAGGGCACGGCGCCGACGAAGAGAGAGGGAGGGGTGGGCAGGGAACGCCCCATCACCACGGCCCGCAGCAAGGAGGCTTCCACCCACTCCTGCAGTGCCGTTTGCACTGGCTCCTCCTCCAAGAGGCGGGCGGGCCGGGCACGCTCGACCAACCGCCGGGCGATCCCGGGAAGCGCCTCGTACTCTCGTAGGAGACGGTCCCCAGCATGGATCCGCCGCATGACGCTCTGGCTGCGACGCCGCAGGTCCCGCGCTTCTTCGAAGATCTCGTCCCGACTCTCGACCAGCTCTCGGAGTTCCTTCTCCATCTCGGCCATGGTCTGGGCCGAGACGAGCGAAGGGGACCTACCGGTACTGCGTGAACGCCTGGTCATCCTCTCCCCCGTAGAGCAGCCCTAGCCGGACCCCCGCGTCCAGCCAGCCGTGCGCATAGCTCACGGCGGCGAGGGCCCGCGGAAGGTCGCCCTCCTTCTGGAAGTGGAGGGCGTCGTCGAAGTAGGATCTGGCCATCTGGAGCATGTCGTCAGCTCCGCCCTTGAGGAAGGATCGGGTCGGGGGCACGGCCTGGATCTTCGCCAGGGCCTTCGAGGTGAGATCGAGGTACTTCGCCAAGCGGGATTCGAGCTCGATGTCCGCGCCCATCCCTTCCCCGGAGATCACTTCTTGGGAAGCTTCGCCCAGTCCTTCAGGAATCGGTCGAGGCCGATGTCCGTGAGGGAGTGGCGCGGCAGCTTCTCCAAAACGCTGAAGGGCATGGTGGCAATGTCCGCCCCGAGGAGCGCCGCCTCCTTGACGTGGATGGGATGCCGGATGGAGGCGACCAGGATCTCGGTCTTGAAGGAGTAATTCTGGTAGATGGTCGAGATCTCCTCGATGATCTCCATCCCGGTCTGGCCGATGTCGTCCAGGCGACCGATGAAGGGGCTCACGTAGGCGGCGCCCACCTTGGCCGCCAGCAGGGCCTGCAAGGAAGAGAAGACGAGGGTCATGTTGACCCGAGTCCCTTCCCCGGAGAGGATCTTGGTCGCCTTGAGGCCCTCGGTCGTCATGGGGACCTTGACGTAGATGTTCTTGTGGACCTTGGCCAGTTTGCGACCTTCGGTCACCATGTCGGAGGCCTTGGTGGAGACGACTTCCGCAGAGATCGGCCCGTCGACGATCGCGGTGATCTCCCGGAGAACCTCCATGAAATCCCTGCCCTCCTTGGCCACCAGGCTGGGATTGGTCGTGACCCCGTCGAGTATGCCCCATTCGGCGGCGGCCCGTATCTCCTCTACATTCGCGGTATCTAGGAAGAGCTTCATCCCTTCAGGACCATTGGCCCGGAGATAAAAGCTTCTCGCTTGCGGGTGGCGCGAACGGAGGGCCCCAATCCGGGCTGGGAGCACGGGCCGACGCCACGCTACCGCAAGGCAGCCCCGGGAGAGCCGGGGTTCAGGCCGACTTCTGCCGCTTCTGGCGGGTGGACGTCACCTTCTCGTGAAGTTTGTGAACGTTCTCAGTGACCTGCCCTACGCTGTTCAGGTGGCCCTTCAGGGAGGTGAGGTGCTCGTGGAGTTGGTCCTCGGAGGCGGACAGCTGGCGCTCTTGTTCCTCGAGCGCCTTGCGCCGAGCCTCGACGGTCTTCTCGAGCTGGGCCAACCGGTCCTCCTCGTTCAGGAGTTCCCGCTCCTTGACCCGGTGCCGGTCCTCGATGGACTTTACCGCCTCCTCGCGCTCGATCACGGCCCGGAGCCGGCGCCGTACCTCATCCGAGGTGTCGGAAGGCAAGTTCGTGGGGGGCTCAACCCGCGCAGGGCGGGCGGGCTCCTCAACGGGGGGGGAAGATGGCAAGGGTTCCTCGGCGGGGGCCTGGGTTTCCGCCCTCGAAGGAAGGGGGGACTGCTGCGAGGAGGTGGGGGGGGACGGAGCCGGGGCCGATGCCTCCGGGGCCGGGGACGCCTCGGCCTCCTTGGGGGACTCGCCCAGGACCTGCCGCCCAAGCGGGGTCACCCGGATCTTCCGGTTCGGTGTTCCATGGGGGTCGGGGTGGAGGTATCCCTTCGTTTCCAGTTGGTGGAGAGCGATCGAGAGTTGACTGATGGTGATGCCGCTCAGCACCGAACCCAGTCCTTCCATGTAATCTTCGTAACGAAGGCCATCATCCCCGGCTCTCTCAATGCTGAATCTGAGCACCTTTTCTCCGACAGGGCTCAGATCACTTGTTCCTCCAGCCATTTTTATCTCACCTTAGTAGTGGGGTGACGAGAGGCAACGAGACCTTAAACTTTAACGCCCGGTCCTCACAAGGGAGTGAAGCGTTTCCAAATCCTTCTCGTACGACCGGTACGGGTGGTCCTTATCGTCCGAGATAGGGGTTTCCAGTACACCAGGGGTCGCCTGGAAGTTCCGGTCGTTGAGAAGTCGCCGGAAGCCCTCCTTCCCAAGCGTTCCCTCCCCAATGTTGGCATGCCTGTCCTTCCGGCTGCCGAGCGGAAAGAGCGCATCGTTCAGGTGGAAGAAACGGACCTTCTCCAGGCCCAACGTGTCTCGTACCGAGTCGACGAGCCGTCCGTATCCCGCCTCCGAGGTGTAGTCGATGCCCGAAGCGTACAGATGGCAAGTGTCGATGCAGTAACCGACCCTCTTTTCGAATTCGGACCGTCGTCCGATCTCCGATAATTCCTCGAGGCTCTGCCCCATGGTCGAGCCCGCCCCCGCCGCATTCTCGAAAAGGATCTGGACCTTGGCCCCGGAGGTCGCCGCTAGAGCTTCCTGCGCCCCGGCTGCGATGTTCTCGATGCCCTGGGCGGTCCCCGCCCCCACATGGGCGCCCGGATGGAGAATGACCCCGATGGCTCCGATCGCTTCCGCCCTGCGGAGCTCTTCGGTCAATGCCTCGCGGGACTTTCTCATCAGACCCGGATCTGACGTCCCGAGGTTGATGAGGTAGGAGGCGTGGACTCCCACGGCCTTGATCCCCGCCTTGACCAGGTTGACGCGGAAGGCGCTGGCCGTCTCTTCCGCCAAGGGGGGGACCTTCCATTGACGCTGGTTCTTCGAGAAGATCTGCATCACCTCGCAGCCGATACTGCGGGCGGTGAACGGTGCGTTCTCGATGCCCCCGGAGATCCCGATGTGGGCGCCCAGCAACATGACAGCGAAACTACAGAAAGGCGGATAGAAAAGACCATCGGAATGCGTAGAAATTCTACTGAGGGTGGGGAGATTCTTCACGGCACCCCTCGCCCCGCCGGTAGAAGTGCCCGGGACCCGCGGGGCGGGACCCCCGTTCTGCGGGACCGTTCCCTGCCCGTTTGCGACTCTTACCTTGGAGGAGAACGCGTCCGTGAGTCACCGTCCGAGTTAAGTCAGCATTATAGCCCGAGGAGTTATGGTTGCGCAGATGGCAGCGATATCCCCACCCTGCCCCCGGTGCAAGGATGGGCGTATGGTCAAGGACCACTCGAAGGGATGGTACTGTCCGAAATGCGGCTATGCTCCCTTCGCCGAAGAACGGAAAGCCGCTCCTCCTCCGGTCTCAGCCCCACCACCCCCGTCGGGAGCTCCTGCCCCCGCGGTAGCGAACCTGCCCATGGTGGCCCCGGCGCCCCGGTCCACCCCCCCACTTCCTCAACCCATCGAGCCCCCACCCCGGACGCTCTTCCAGTATGCGGAGCGTCAGGGATTCTACGACCGGCAGTCCTGGGTCGAAGCGGGCAAGAATGTTCGGTTCTCCCGTATCATCCCCTTGAGCGTGCTCCCACCGGGGGAGCCGGTGAAGATGCAGATCCTTGTCCTCAACTCGGGGACGGCCCCCATCGCCGCGACCTTCTACGTCTCCCTGACCAACCCGAACATGCAGGGCATGCGGCTCTCGGGAGAGACCATGGAGATCCCGCCGGGGCACGTCTTCGACGCCATGCACGCCATCACGACCACCTTTCTTCCCGGGGATTACTCCCTCACACTCTTCTGTCTCCCGCATCCCGTGTCGGCCAGCCCTCCCTCGCCAAGCGGGGGACCGTACGGACCCGCCCCCTCACCGCTCATGGTGCTGGACGGGGCCATCCCCCTCGGAGTGCCCGGGCTCTACGGGGTCTTCCGGGTGCGCAACGCGTTGACCTGCCCCACATGCCGGGGAGCCCTCATCTGGGTCCAGGACGGAACTGGGGGACGCCCTAGGGCGTGGGTTTGCGGGCGCTGTGGGTTCCGGCTCGAGTCGGGGATGCTTTAACCAGGGACCGCTCGGCGGCTCCCAGACAGGCCAGCACATCGTCGACGCTGCGCTGCAGTTCTCGAAGAGACCGGGCGCGGACCACCAGCTTCAGAATGGCCCCCTCGCTCCGGGCGGTGGCGTAGGCCTCGTTGTCGGGAGAGAGGGACCGGGCCAGGATCCGGGCAATTTCCGCGTCCGGGCACTCCCGACGGATCTCCACCTCGTGGTTCCGCGGAGCCTCGTCGTTCATCGGGGGACAGAGAGGAGGCGGGCGGGATAAGTGTTTTCTTGGAGAGTACTGCCCACCGTGCATGTCCCGCCGGACACCTCGCGGTCCCGCCCCCCAGAGAATAGTTATATGGCCACGGAGCGTGACCGATGACAAGGCATGGCAAGCGTCGCGGAGATCGGTGCCGTCGCCTTTGTGCTTCTCTTCGCCACGGTCTTTCCCATCGGTCTTGGGCACGTCGCGTCCTCTTCCTCGGTCTCTACCGCTGTTCAGACCCTTACGAGCGCCCAGCAAAGCCTTGCCCTCGGAGGAGGCCCTGCGCAGGGACACCCCCTGACCTGCTCTTCCATCGGCACGTTGAGCATGGGGTGTGTGGGGCGCTCCCAGGAACGTGCGCCCTCCGCTGCGAACTCGGGATGGCAGATGCTGTGCGGGAGGAATGTCTGTGCTCCCCCGGGGCGCGGGGGTGCCGGCATGACCTACGACCCGGTGACAGGATACGTCGTCCTCTTCGGAGGTATCATGAATCTCACCACCGCCGCCAACACGACCTACTCCGACACTTGGATCTTCAAGAGCGGAAACTGGACCCAGCTCCACATCCCGGGACCGAGCGCGCGCCTCGGCCAATACATGGCCTACGACTATGCGGACGGGTACATCGTCCTGTTCGGGGGCGGACCCTACCTTACGCTGGACACTTCCCTCTATCTCGACGACACGTGGATCTTCCAAGCGGCATGCGCCAGCTGCAACGCCTCGTGGACGCAGCTCAGCCTCTCGGTGCACCCGAGCGCCCGCGGGCTTGGCGGCATGGTTTGGGACCCCCAGGATGGGTACCTCCTGATGTACGGCGGGATGAGCGGGCAGTACGACATCCACAGCGACACCTGGACATTCCAGGGAGGGCAATGGCACAACCTCACCCTCTCGGTCCACCCTCCCCCCCTTCTCGCTCCTGCGCTCGCCTACGACCCTGCAGAGTCAGGGATCATCCTTTTCGGGGGGGCCACGCCCTCCAAGGGCGCTGAGTTCGGTCTGGACCTGGAGCAGACCTGGGAATACACCCGCGGAGCTTGGAGGAACCTTACCGCCCAGGCCCACGGCACGGCCCCCGACGGTCGCATCCTGGCGTCCATGGCGTACGATCCCGTCCAGCAGTACCTTGTCCTCTTCGGTGGGTGGAACACTACTTCCGGCGCCCTCTATGGGGATACCTGGGTGTTCGTGGACGGATTCTGGGCCCTCCAGTATGTTTCGCCGTCGCCGTCCTCCGCGATCATCGGAGCCAGCATGATCTCCACCACGAACAACTCCGGACTGTTCTTCTTTGGAGGCATTGTCGGAGACTACACCAGCTACCGCTCCACCAACGCGACCTGGGTCTTCGGTCCCCCTCCTGCAAATACCACGGTGGTTTCGCCCCCACCCCCCACCCCCTACAGCATCGTCCTCCAGGATCGTCCCTCCAGCAACTGCTCGTACATCGTCTTCAACAACTCCCTCGAGCAAAACGGAGCGAGCTACTCTGCTCCCCCTGCCCCCTACCGGGTGACGGCCCTCCCCTGCCCTGGCTACACCTTCGGGGGATGGTACGTCACGGGAGGAGTGACCCTCGGAGGGCCCGACAACCTCACCACGACGGTCGATGTGGTCGGGAATGGAACGCTGACCGCGGACTACCTCCCCACGGTCACCCTATCCTCCCACGTGAACCCGCTCCTGCTCGGGGGCACCCTGGGTGGGATCGCCCTCGTGGTAGGTGCCGTCTTGATGGTTTACCTGAGCGGCCGGAAGCGACGGGCGCAAGGGCTCCTTAGGAAAACTGGCCCGAGTGACACGCCCCCTGCGATGACCCAGTGACCTCTTCGCAAACGGGAACGGCCTGCTGAGAGATCCCTGTCCTGACCCGCCGCAGGCGGCAAGGATGCTATCCTGAAGTGCGCAGGGAGAGGAACACCGGCCTGCTTTGGCCCTGGCCTCACGCTTTGTCGATGGGAAGGGAGGCCGCGATCCATGGGCGTCTCAGTCCGAAAGGAGACCCCTACGTGCCTCCCTCGGTACGTGGAGTGGTCCTCTGCCGAAGGGGACCGGTCTCCGCCTCGTAGTGGGGGGAAGCTCGACCGGTGGGGTTCCTGGGCCCTCCCCCGGCTCACTGCGGGGGATAGTACGGACTCACGGGGGGTGGAGCGGCGTTTCCCCCCCGCTTCTTCTTCCGGACCAGTACAATGGCCACCACTGCCACCACGGCGGCGATTACCGCCACGATCACCAGGATGAGCATCAGGTTGAGGCCCGATCCCGACGGCGAAGAGGTGGTCCCTCCCGTGACGGTCAGCAAGGTCGAGTCCTTCGTGCTGTGCCCCGCGGTGTCGTTGACATAGACCCAAACGGTGTAGTTGCCCGCCGAGGTGGGCGTGCAGGGCAGCGAGGGAGTGTTCGAGCTGGAACATCCCGCGGGAAGACCCGTGTACGAGTAGCTCAGGGTCCCCGAGCCTCCCGTCGCATTGACCTTGAAGAGCGTGGGGCTGCTGACGCTCACCGACGGCGGGTCCGCCACGAACGACCAGACCGTGGGGCTCCCGACACCGCCCAGCGGCTTGACCGTCATCACGGCATTCGTAGAAATGCTGTTGGCCGGGGAGGCGCTGTCCGTGACCGTCACGGTCACGGTGAAGTTCCCCGCCGCCGACGGAGTGCAGGTGAAGCTCGCAAGGTTCTTCGAAGCGCATCCCGCAGGGAGCCCGGTGTAGGCGTAGGACAGGGGCGCCACACCACCCTGGGCCACGGTGTTCATGTCAAAGAGGGCCCCAAGGGTTCCCGACGGCGGCGTGATCGTGAAGGAACTGATGGTGGGCCCGGAGGCGCTACTGTTGACCGTCAGATTGAGCGAAGCCGAAACCTGGTGGCTGGCCGTGTCGGTGGCCGTGACACTTACGGTGAACCTTCCCGCCTGGCTTGGAGTGCAGGACAGTGTCGCCACGTTCGAACTGGTGCAACCCTGGGGCAATCCGGTGTACGCGTAGCTAAGGGTTCCCTGACCCCCGAACGCCGTCACCACGAGGCTCGTGGCCTGGGACACGTTGACGGGGTTGGGAGTTGCGACAAAGCTGGAGATCGTGGGGAGGGCCGGCGCCAGCACGGTGAAGGGAACGAGCAGTGAGGCATTGGCCCCCGTCGAATCCGTGGCGTTGGCGAAGAGATAGAGGCTTCCGCTCGCGGTGGGCGTGCAGGTGAAGTGCTGCGTGTTCGAAGAGGTGCAACCGGCCGGGAGGTGACCGAAGGAATAGACGTATCCCGGGGTGCCTCCCGAAGCGGTCACGTTGACGTAGAGAGTGCCCCCGTAAGGGATCGTGGCGTTCGCCGGATAGAGAGTGTCCGAGAGGGTCAGCTTGGTGTTCACGGTCACGTTGACCGACTTGGTCACGACGTGCCCTGCCGCGTCCATTGCGAGCACGGAGATCGAGTAATTTCCCGTGGCATTGGGTGAACACGTGAAGACCGGGGGCTGATTCGGGGTCCCGCAGCCGGGTGGCAACCCGGTGAACGTGTAGGACATCGGAGGGACACCGCCCGCGGTAACCGTGGTTACGGTCATCGTCGTGTTGACCGTCAGAGGATCCGGAGATATCGTGAAGGAGGTCAGGGTGAAGTCCGCGTAAATGTTGACGGTCGTGGTGGCGTTGCTCGTACGTCCGGTGGAATCGTTCAGGAAGACCGTGACATTGTACGCCCCAACCTTAGCTGTGGTGGACGGGGTACAAGACAGCGTTGTCGAGTTGTTCGATAGGCATCCCGCGGGTAGACCAGTGTAGGTATAGGTGATCGCTCGGGGCCAGGTTCCGTTCACCACCTTGAGAACTGTCGTGTTGGTGGACTGAGGCGGGAGGACGATGCTCGAGGGAGTTGCGACAAACGATAGGATGGCCGGTCCTCCGGTCTTGGTCACGGAGATGTTCGCGACATCGTGGATGGTGGAACAGTTGTAGGTGACGTTCGCCCACAGCTTCCCGACCGCCGTGACGCTTCCCGCCTTGAGACTCACCGAGGTCCCGGTGGTGGTGTTCAAGGTACCGAGGGAGGCAGGGCTCATCTGCCACGTGAAGGTGGCCTGAGGGAGGTTCGCTCCGTTCTGATCGATCGCCGTCGCATTGAAGATTTGGCTCCCGTTGTATGCCAGCGAGGCCTGCACGGGGGTGACCGTGCTCTTGCTAAGGATGATGATATTGTAATTTCCCCACAAGGAGGCATAGGCTCCTGGATATGCCACTGAATTGCCGACCGAGAGCTGGTCGATACCCAGGGCAGCGTTCTGGTCGTGTCCTTGGATACCTACCGTGCCCAGCGAGGTGTTGAACTGCGGGTAGGCGTTGGCCGCAAGGGGCACGTAGGAGGTCGACGACGTGCCCGGGGGTTCTACTCCCACCGCCCAAGGGACGGCCGTCGTCGGGATGGTGGGCGTGGAAGCCCCGCTCAGGCCGAAAGCGGCGACGATGAAAGAGGGGCCGACCGTGGCCCCCTCCGCACAGAGTTTTCCCGAGGCGGCGGGCGTGGCCAGGTTGTAAGTTCCGTTCTCCCAGGCGCTGCCACCGGTGATAGGCTGGGCACCGCTCCCCGAGTTGTAAGTGAATTCCCACCAATCGCCGTGCACGTGGTTGATCTCGAAGGTCACCACGTTGCCCGAACTGAACGTCGTGCCGCCCGTGTTGTACACCTCCGTCAGGTTAGGAAGGATGGCCACGGGAACGGCCACGGTCACGCTCAACTGAGAGGTCATGCCGACACCTGCCGCCGCGATCGCCGTGGCATTCATGGGGTCGCCCACACCGAGCACGATGAACTGGTTCGTGGACAAGCTGCCGAAGAGACCGGTCCCCGAAGGGACCGTCACCGTGGTGTTGACGGCGGTGTTGTTGACGAGTTTCGAAGAATCGTAGGTGGCGGAGGCGCCCGTCCCTGCGGCCGGCAGGTTGAGGATGCTGCTCTGTGGGCTCTGAGATTGCTGAGAGGAGATATCGCAGGCGTGGTGGTAGCTTCCGACAACGTGCTCAGCGAACCCGGCGGGGAAGAGGGGAGATTCGGCCACAACCACGGTGTGGGTTGCGTGCACCTCGCTCGGAATGGGCGAGTTCATTCCCCAGATAGCCACGACGAATAGTGCGACACCCACGACGGCTGCTAAGCGCATGCGTGGCACAGCCATTTCGGTTTTATAACGCTTTGCTCGAAGAGGGCGGCCCGCACCCAGCTGGGCCCACGTCCCGGTTGTCCCCGGTCCACAGAGATGCGGAATTGACCCTCCCCGAGTCGCCTTCCCATGAGACAGTCTGTCGTGCTCCCCACGAAAGACTTATGATAACCCCCATCTTCAGTTGCTCACTTCAAGAGGGGATTTTGGCCGAGGACGTGAAAGTCACTGGGGAGATCCGTCCCCACGACACAGCCCCCGGAGCCCCCGCTCTGCAACCCCTGGGGCTGCCCCAGGTCGGAACCACCCCGCGGGCGTGGATTCGCAAATATTTCCCCGAGATCGCCTTCTGGATCGGGGTCATTGCCGCGATCTACTTCTGGGTGACCGTCACCATCGACGCGCAGATCAACCCGTGGTGGGGGTTCTTCCAGAGCTCTTTCAGTGCCCTGGGAGACCCGAGTCCCAATTCCACAGGGGCCGCGGCGGGGCTCTATTGGTTCTACAACGACGTCGTCATCTTCCCCACGGGCACGATGATCATCGTCTTTTCCCTCGGGATGGCGATGGGGGCCCGCAACTGGATCCAGAGTGTGGGAAGCAGCTTCTTCGCGGTCGCGGGGATCTTCCTCATCATGGTCGGGATCTTTCATGGAGGACCTCCGACACCGGCGGGGTACCACGACTTCGTCTCTAACTGGTTCTTCGTCCAGTCCCTCTTTGCCATCCTTGTGTGGAGCTTCGGAATTCTGGCGGAGCGCCGGTGGCTCCTAGGCTTCGGGATGTTGGCCCTCGGCATCGCCGCGCCGCTCATCGGCTACAGCATCCATTGGCCCTCCGTGGCCACCACGGAGGCCTTCGGAATCGCCGCCATCGATCTCTGGCTCTTCCTGATGTTCTTCGGCCGGAAGGCCCCACCAAAGGCATGAAGGTCCCAGACTGGTTCCTGAGACGAGGTTACTACATAGGGCCGATTGCGGCCATTTACGCCTGGGTCGTGATCCTGATTTGCGCCCGTCTGAATCCCTGGTGGGTATGGACGCGCCTTGCGCTGAGCTACATGGGGGACCCAACGCTCACCTCGTACGCTTGGGTCTACGATTACGTGGCCATGGTTCCCGTGGGCCTACTGTTCGTGGCCTTCTCCGCCTATCTTATCGCCATCTCCCGGAATCGCACCGAAGTGGCAGGGAGCCTCTCCCTGACCCTTTCTGGCGTCCTGGTAACGCTCATCGGCATCTTCCATCAGACCCCGGGGCCGCTCGAGATCTACCATGAGGTGTTCTCCCTCTGGTTCTTCCTCCAGGCACTGCTGAGCCTCTTCATCTGGGGAGTGGGACTCTATCAGGAGGGACGGTGGCACCTGGGACTGGGACTGATTTCCGTGACCCTGGCGACCCTGGTCCTGGATGCGGTGATCTCGGCGGCGTTCGGAACCCCCTCGGTCCCGGCTTCCTGGGCGATATGGGGCGCCTTCCTCCTCGCCTTCGGCCTCTTTGCCTTTGCCGTCGGAACCTATGCCACCCTGGGGGGCACCCGGGGCTTGTTCGGACGGGGCCTGGGTCTCGTTTCCCTGGTGGGCGGATTCGCCTTCTTCCTTCTCTTCAGTGGACTTCTCCACCTGGGGACCACCGGGACCCTGCCCCGAACGTTGGGAGACGCCATCGGTTCTATCCTACTGCTGACCGGGGTTTTGCTGTTCGCCGCCCACATCCTGGCCCCCACGAGCAGCCGCAAGGCCTTGGCGGGTGCGCTCCTGGGATTCTTCGGCGTCTTCCTGGGGAGCCTTTCGGCCTTCGTAGGCATCCTCGCGGTCTTCGGTGGCGCCCCTGGGGCCACGGGAGAAGTCCTGGGCATCCTGGCCATCGATGCCGGGGTCGTCTTCCTGTTCTTCGGGAAAGACGCGACCCCCCGCCAGTTCCCCGCCACGGTTTCGGAGGGCGTCCTAGCCCCCGGAGAAATCGTCAAGGTCAGTGCCCGGCCCGCGCTATGGCAAGTCCTTCAGATCCGAGCCATGGCCTATGCCCTCACGGGGTTGTTCCTCTTCGGATACGCGTACTACTACCTCTCCTCGAATCTGCTGAACCTCGTCCTGGCGAAGGACTACCGGGTGGCCAACATCTGGGGTACCACCTTGTCTTACAAGGTCGAGATCATCGTGGTGACCCTGGTGCTCTATCTCGTCGGCTATCTGCTCGTGCTCATGGGAGCTGCCCGGTGGCGAAATGTGCTTTCGCCCTGGACGTTCCGGGTCCTCTTCAGCTTGACCGTCGTCGTTCCTCTGGTCTTTCTGGCGACGTGGTTCTACCCTCTCGGGAATGAGGTCCTGCTGATCTATCTCTTCCTCGTGGCCCTTGCGATCCCCCTTTCGCTGGCCCTCCGCGCGTGGCTTCAGACCCGCTTTGCCATCTCGGGAGACCGGGTATTTTCTGTCAAGAACAACCGACCCGGAACGGCGAGGTCGGTCCCGCTGAGCGGGTCACTCTCCGTGGGCGTGCGTCAGAGTTGGGTCCAGCGGCACCAATTCACCGGAGACATCGTCTTCTTCCGGGACGTCCACCACCCCCCGGAGGGATTCCCGGAGCCCGATTCCCCGCTCGTGTGGTCCGAGGTTGAGCACCCCCACCGGATCGTGCAGAAGCTCAGGGAGGACTTCGGTTTTACCGTAGGGACTCCCCCGGCCCGGCGCCGGAGCCCCCAGCGCTTCCTAGTTGCTTTCACCATCGTCACCATCCTCGTGCTCCTGCTGACCATGGTGCCGGTCTACAGCGTGACCGAGGACCTCAACGTGCCCTGCGCAGCGGCCTACGCGAACGGCGCATCGGTGCTGAGCGATCCCTGGCCCTTCGTCCACAACGTTACCATCGCCCCAGGAAAGGTCACCTTTCACTGGTGGAGTGGGACCCCCGTCTGGCTCATCATGGTCCAGCTCCCGGTGGGGATCTCCTACCAAGACACGAACATAAGTTCCCTGCTTCCCGGATACCAGCAGAATCTATCGGAGGGCGGATCGGGGGCCTTCTCTTCCTACGGAGGCTCCTCCTTCGTGGCCTGTGCCGGCACCTCGGAAGGGACCACCGTCACCCTGGTCCTCACCCTTAACGCACCGCTCGTTTGGGAATAAGGGGCCCCTCCCCCAACGTTCGTACCTCGGGCAGGTAACGGATTGCATTCCCGGACGGGGGTACCCCGCGGCGACAAGACACTCTTCTATATTTCCTGAGAATGCCGACCTCCATGGCAGAAGGTGTCAAGACTCTGAAGCTCGAACGATTCGACTCGGTCGCCAGAATCACCATCGACCGGGCTGACCGTCTCAACGCCCTTGGCGCGGACGAGATGCGAGGGCTTCACCGGGTCATGCAAGACGTCGCCCAGGACCCGGAGATCCGTGCCGTCGTTCTCACCGGATCGGGCAAGGCGTTCTCTGCCGGGGGGGACGTCCGCGAGATGTCGGAATGGTTGGCGAAGGGGACCCTCCCCCGCCTCTTCCATGAGCTCGTCGATGAGCAGGAAGGAGTCATCAAGGAGATCGTGGAGATGGCCAAACCTGTTATCGCAGCCATCCCGGGTGTCGCCGCCGGAGGCGGAATGTCGATCACCTTGGCCTGCGACTGGAGGATCGCCTCCACCGAAGCCTCCCTCGTCCCCGCCTTTCCCTCCCTGGGCGGGGTTCCGGACGGGGGCCTGACGTTCTTCCTTCCCCACTACCTGGGCATCGGAGGCGCCCAAGAGGTACTTTACGGGAAGGGGAAAGTCACCGCTCAGCGGGCGCACGAGCTCTCGCTCTTCCATGAGGTGGTACCTCTCGAAAACCTGCAGTCCCGGGCTCTCGAGAAGGCCCAAGAGATGGCGCGGGGACCCATCCGGGCCTTCACCTCCATGAAGCGACTGCTTGCGGAAGCCTTTCACAACAGCCTCCAGCGCCAGATGGAACTGGAGCGACGGGGCATGGTCGAGGCCGCCTGGGGAGAGGAACTTTCCGAAGGGATCCGGGCCTTCAACGAGAAGCGTCCTCCCGCCTTCCACCGGCCCCGTGCGCCGGCGGAGAGAGAACGGCTGAACAACCTTAAATAGGCCACGGTGTAGTAGTTACCTGCAGAACGTCCGCAAGGGCGTTCTCCGCGGCACTCACAAGGCGATCCGGGGACACATGAACCGGAGTTCCAAGTTGAGTGCCACAGGTGACCCCATGGGGGAATGGAGCCCAAGATACCCCCTGCCCTTCGGGGCAGGGTGACCTCTTGCGGCTGACGCTGGAAAGGCTAGAACGGTGAGAGATGCTAGCAAGTTAAGGCTCTAAAGAATGTATTCCCTAAAGAAGAATAAAAGTAAATCCGGTTGATCCTGCCGGCGGGCACCGCTATTGGAATCCGCTTAAGCCATGCGAGTCGAGAGGGTTTAGACCCTCGGCGCACTGCTCAGTAACACGCGGACAACCTGTCCTCAAGAAGGGGATAATCCCGGGAAACTGGGAATAATACCCTATAGCCGCTCTGTGATGGAAGGCTAGGGCGGCGAAAGCTTCGGCGCTTGAGGGTGGGTCTGCGGCCTATCAGGTAGTAGGGGGTGTTACGGACCCCCTAGCCTACGACGGGTACGGGCATTGGGAGATGTCGCCCGGAGATGGGTTCTGAGACACGAACCCAGGTCCTACGGGGCGCAGCAGGCGCGAAACCTCCACAATGTGGGAAACCACGATGGGGGGATTCCAAGTGGATGCACTTTTGTGCATCCTGTTCTCAAGTCTAAAAAACTTGAGAAGTAAGGGCCGGGTAAGACGGGTGCCAGCCGCCGCGGTAATACCCGCGGCCCGAGTGGTGCTCATTATTATTGAGCCTAAAGCGTCCGTAGCTGGCCGGGTAAATCCCTGGGGAAATCGGGCGACTCAATCGACCGAAGTCCAGGGACACTACTTGGCTTGGGATCGGGAGAGGGTGATAGTACTCCCTGGGTAGGGGTAAAATCCTGTAATCCAGGGGGGACTACCAGTGGCGAAGGCGATCACCTAGAACGAATCCGACAGTGAGGGACGAAGCCCTAGGGCGCAAACGGGATTAGATACCCCGGTAGTCTAGGGTGTAAACGCTGCAGACTTGGTGTTGGGGGTCCTGAGTGGACACCCAGTGCCGGAGCGAAGGTGTTAAGTCTGCCGCTTGGGGAGTACGCTCGCAAGAGCGAAACTTAAAGGAATTGGCGGGGGAGCACCGCAACGGGAGTAGCGTGCGGTTCAATTGGATTCAACGCCGGAAAACTCACCGGGAGCGACGGAAGGATGAAGGCCAAGCTGAAGACTTTGCTCGATCTTCCGAGAGGTGGTGCATGGCCGTCGTCAGTTCGTACCGTAAGGCGTTCTGTTAAGTCAGATAACGAACGAGACCCTCGCCTTCAATCGCTAACCTGTCAGTGATGGCAGGTGCACTTTGAAGGGATTGCCACCGCTAAGGTGGAGGAAGGGGAGGTCTACGGTAGGTCCGTATGCCCCGAATCTCCCGGGCAACACGCGCGCTACATTGGTGGGACAATGGGATCCGACCTCGAAAGGGGGAGGCAATCCTGAAACCCACTCTCAGTCTGGACTGAGGGCTGTAACTCGCCCTCACGAAAATGGATTCCGTAGTAATCGCGGGTCAACATCCCGCGGTGAATGTGCCCCTGCTCCTTGCACACACCGCCTGTCAAGTCATCCGAGTTGGGCCTGAGTGAGGGTGACTCTTCGTTGGGTCGCTCGAACTTAGGTTCAGCAAGGGGGACTAAGTCATAACAAGGTATCTGTAGGGGAACCTGCAGATGGATCACCTCCAAGAGTCGTACTTGTGGCGGGAATCACCGTTTACCTTTCCAGTCCCATGGGGTCACCTACAAAAACCTTAGTAAATACAAGAACTTTATATATCGCCATCCTCCTCCCAGGGGCATGGCGGTCATTCCCGGAAAGCCGCTGGCTACGCCGTTGCCGACACCCGAGCGAGGGGACTCCCTCGAGTTGGCGATCGCAGCGCTGGCGAGGGGCGAGCCGGTTCTTCTCTTTGACGATCCGGGCCGGGAGGCCGAGACCGACATCGTGCTCCTGGCCGAGAAGGCCACCCCGCAGAAGATCCGCCTGATGCGGGAGGAGGCCGGTGGACTGCTCTGTGTGACGATGCCGTTAGGGCTCGTTTCTCGCATCGGACTGGGCTACCAGCATGATCTTCTGGAGGAACTCGGCGCAAAGCACGCCGTCCTGGGGAAGTTGATCCCGAAGTCGCTCCCCTACGACCGACGCAGTGCCTTCGGGATCTGGGTCAACTCAAGGGACACCTTCACGGGGGTCACGGACCGCGACCGCTCGGCCACCATCTCTGCGGTGGGCCGGTTCGTCCGGGACTCCGAAGGCCAGAAAGACGGGGAACTCACGGACCGGTTCTCCCGCGAGTTCCTGGTCCCGGGACACGTACCGCTCCTTCACCCCTCCCCAGGACTCCTGCGGGAACGCCGCGGTCACACAGAGCTCTCGACAGCCCTTGCCCAAATGGGGCACCTGACCCCGTCCCTCGCCCTGATGGAGATGCTAGGGGAGGACGGGGGAGCCCTTCCCCGGAGGGAGGCCCTGGAGAGGGCCCGGTCCAGGGGATGGGCTTTTGTAGATGGAAAGGAACTGACCCAGGCGTGGTTGAGATGGTCCGTGTGATGGCCACCGGGGTCTTCGATCTGCTGCACCCCGGGCATCTTCACTATCTTACCGAGGCAAAGAAGCTCGGGAATGAGCTCGTGGTGGTCGTGGCCCGGGATGTGACCGTCCGGAAGCTCAAACGGGAGCCCATCGTCGGAGAGGAGGCACGCCGGATCATGGTCGAAGCCCTCAAGCCCGTGGATTCTGCGATCCTGGGGTCGGAAAAGGACATGTTCGACACGGTGGTCAAGGTACGCCCCGACGTCATCGCCCTCGGATTCAATCAACATTGGGACGAGAAGGATATCGAGGAAGGATGTGCGAAGCACGGCGTTCCGGCGCGGGTGGTCCGGGTCAGCGGGATCCGAGAGAGCACCTTGTCGACCCGCGGGATCATCGGCCGGATCCTGGCGATGAACGGTTCCCTAGGAGGGAAGTCGTGAAGACCGTGGGCGTAGTCGACACCGCCTTCTCCCGGGTCAACCTCGGGTCGATCGCTGCGCGAGCGCTCCGGGACACCGGGGGATCGATCCGGATCCAGCGCAAGACCGTCCCGGGCATCAAGGACCTCCCGGTCGCCTCCCTCACGCTCTTCCGGGAGGGTGCCGATCTCGTGATGGCGCTCGGGATGCCAGGTCGGGCCGAGTACGACAAGGTCTGTGCCCACGAGGCGAGCCAGGGGCTCATCGCCGCGGGGCTCAAGGTCGAGCGGCCCATCGTGGAGGTCTTTGTCTTCGAGGGCGAGGTCGAGAACGACCGCGACCTCTCCGAACTTGCTCGCCGACGGACCGAGGAGCACGCGCTCAATGCGTACTGGATGCTCTTCCGGCCGGAGGAACTCTCCCACCGCGCCGGGACCGGGGCCCGCCAGGGCTTCCCGGATGCCGGGCCGTCGGGTTCTCATCGCAGGAAACGGGGTTTTGGAAATGGTATCGCAAAGTATGCCTGAAGGAGCGGGAGCCCATATGCGTCTGGCCGTCGTCGCGAGCGAGTTCAACTACGATGTGACCTCGCTCATGGTGGAGCGTGCCCGCGAGGAGATCGAGTTCCTCGGGGCAGAACTCACCAGCGTGGTGAAGGTCCCGGGAGTCTTCGACATGCCCCTCGCCGTCCAGCGGCTGATGAAGCTGCCGAAGGTGGACGCCGTGGTGGTGCTGGGCGCGGTCATCGAGGGCGAGACCAGCCACGACGAGCTGGTCGCCAACCAATCGGCCCGGAAACTCCTGGACATCTCAGTGCAAGAAGGGAAGCCCCTCGGGCTCGGGATCTCCGGACCGGGAGAGTCCCGGAGCCAGGCTCAGGACCGGATCGAGAAGTCCGCGGACGCTGTACGTGCCGTCGTGAAGATGCTGAAACGACTACGGACCATAAGTTAAAATAACTCGCTGCCCATAGCATACTATGGGTTGAGCGCGTTGAAGGCAGGCCGCCTGCTAATCGTTGGGTTCTCCTTTGTACTCCTGACCCTAGCGCTCTACGCCTCCCCTGTTGCGACGGCCACCCACGTTCCAGCGGCACCTTCCTATCCGGCGCAGTTGCCCGCCCCCGCGGTTTCCCAGCCGCAAGGTCTCTGCAGCTCCGGATGCATGGGCGCACCCGTGACCTGGTACGACAGCTGGCCCTGGGGGGCGCCGCAGATCTTTTCTTTCCCGCCTCGCGATGGCGGGGCCTACGACTGCTACGATTGCTCTACCGGGCAGAACGAATACTGCCCCGGCAACATCTCCGCCAACTACCCGAACGTCCTGGGAAGCAGCGGCGGAGTCTGTTACGTCGGGATGCAGACCTTCCCAATCTACTTCGCCACCAGTCCGCAATCGGGCAACCTCCAGGCCGGGACCTACCAGGTGAACATCGGTTCGGACGATGGGGCTTCCATCTTTCTAGACCAATATCCTTCGATATCGCCGGGTGCGCTGGAGACCTCGACGAACTACAACTTCGTGGTCGGCTCTCCCTCCGGCTGCGGATACGGCTGTCCCAGCGGCTGGACATACAACAACGGGGGCCTGACCACCCTGACCGGGCTTTACTACATGCATGTGGCCTACGAGGAGTGCTGCGGAGGCCCTGCGGCGCTCTCCTACTGGTTCTACACGAACCAGGGAGACCCGTACGGTTCTGGGCTCCTGAACGCCGGCGGAGCCGGACCCGGGGGCACGCAGACCTACTTCCCCCAGTCGGCCATTTACGGCTCCGTGACCTGCAACTGCCCGGGGGGAGCGAAACCCGTCTCCGGGCTTACCGTCACCGTGACGGCCAACTACGGTAACCAGTGGTCCTACACGCTCGTCTCGGCTCCGGACGGCAGCTGGGGTCTGGAGATCCCGCAGAGCGAGTTTCCGCCCGGGGACGTCAGCAACGGATACACCGTCTCGGTCACGCCGCCACCGGGGTTCGCGCTAGCCCAGACCCTCGTGAACGGGACTCAGACAAGCTTCCCGGCCACCCTCAGCGTCGGCCCGGGGTTTGGAGTCAACGTTCAGTTCGTAGTGAATCCCCTTGCCCCCGCTGTGACGATGGGGGCCACGACGAACCCTGACCGGATCTGCAAGAACGGTACGGCGGGCACCTGCGCGGCTCCCGAAGTGGCCACGACCACCTTCTATGCGAACAGCACCGGAGGTCCGCTCTTCCCCCTCCCCTCGACCTATAATCCCCCACTGTTCAGCGTGACCCTCGCCCCGAACATCCAGTTCGGAAACCCGCTCAACGCCTCGACCACCTGCAATTCCCCCTCGGGTCCCGTGTCGGGCTGCCACGCCTTGCTCCTCGGACCTGATCAGATCGGTTTCTACTGGGGGCCAGGTCAGGGGTTCGCCGCGGGCGATTCGTGGACCGGGTCGTTCAACGTGCAGGCCACAGGCCCGCCCTACAACGTGAACATCCCGCTTAACCTGTGCAGTTCCTCCGTCTCGAACTACGGCGTCACGTGCGGAGGGGTCCCCAACGCGACGAGCGGAAGCTGGGTCGCGTACCAGGACTACTGCGGGAACTCCGGCGAGATCTCACTCCCTCCCGCCCCCATCCTCGTGATCTCACCCAACCCGGTGGAGCCCCCGCCCCCACCGCCTCCTCCGCCCCCACCCCCGCCGCCCCCGCCACCGGGGATGCCGGTTCTGAACCCGGTCGGAGTGGGCAACCCGGTGGGTGTCAATGTCCCCGTGGGCAACCCGGTGAGCCAGTCCGTGATCACGAGCGTCTCTCAGCCCTCCTTGGTCGGACAGATCGTGGCGACCCCCGCCGGTCAGGGGATCGTCTCCGCGGGCTTTGTTGGCGTATTCACCGCCATCGGGGTCGGGACGAGGGTCAAGCAGAAGAAGATGGTCGCGATGAAGAGTCAGGCGATGCACGGTGGCCAGAAGTCGGCCCCTCCCAGCGAGACCACCTCGATCGGATCGCTCGAGTAGGAACGTTCAATCCAGGTCCCGCACTTCTTGGAGGATCGCTTCGCGGCTGAGCCCGGTCTTCGGGGAGGCGCCCGTCCCCACGGTACGACGGATGTTCTCCACGACCTCCGGGTTCACAAGTGTGGAGGTGTCCCCGCAGTCCGCCCCGTTCGACAGGGCTGCGAGGACCCGCCGCATGATCTTTCCGGAGCGGGTCTTCGGCATGTCCTCCACGACGTAGACGTGCTGTGGAGCGGCGATCTTCCCGATGAGGCCGACAATCGATTGCCGCACCTTGTCGACCACCTCCGGAGAGGAAGCGGACCCTGGCTTCAGGGACACGTAGATGTCGGGGACCCGCCCCTTGACCTCGTCGGCCAGGGGGACGGCGGCGGCTTCGGCCACCTCCGGCACCGTGAGGCAGGCGCTCTCGAGCTCCTTGGCCCCCAGGCGGTGCCCGGCGACCTTGATGACATCGTCGATCCTCCCTATGATCCGGAAGTATCCGTCGGCCCCCTCGATCGCCCCGTCCCCCGTGAGATAGGGCCAGTCTCGCCAGTCCTTGCTCCCGGGCTTCTTGCTGTACCGATGATAGTACTGCGCCACGTACCTCTCGGGGCTTCCCCAGATCGTCTGGAGGACCCCGGGCCAGGGATTCCGGATGCAGAGGTTGCCAGCGTGCCCCATGCCCTTAGGCACTTCCCTTCCGTCCTCGTCCAGGATCACGGGAAAGATGCCGGGCAGAGGTGGGCCGGCGCTCCCGGGCTTCATGGGATGCACGGCGGGAAGCGTGCTGCAGAGGAATCCCCCGGTCTCCGTCTGCCACCAGGTGTCGGTGATCGCCGCACGTCCCCCGCCGACCACGTCGAAGTACCATTTCCACACCTCGGGTTCTATGGGTTCTCCCACGGTGGTCAGGAGACGGAAACGGACGTTGTGCCCCCGGGGGCCTTCGGGGAGGGACTTTCTCAGCTGGCGGATCGCCGTCGGGGAGGTGTGGAAGACCGTGACCCCCAGGGATTCCGAGAGGCGCCAGGGGCGGGCGGCATCCGGGTAGCTCGGCACGCCCTCATAGAGGACAGAGGTGGCGCCGAGCGAGAGCGGGCCGTAGACGATGTACGAATGCCCGGTGATCCAACCGATGTCGGCCATGCACCAGTAGATGTCGTCCTCCTGGAGATCCAGGACGTAGCGGGACGTGCCGGTGACATAGGCAAGGTAACCCCCCGTGCTGTGCTGGCACCCCTTCGGCTTGCCCGTCGTCCCACTGGTGTACATCAGGAAGAGGGGATCCTCCGAACGCACGGGTTCGGGAGGAACCTGTGTTCCCCGGAACCGGGGCAGGAGTTCGTCCACGTAGTAGTCCCGTCCCTCCACCATCGGGGCCTGGGAAAGGTCCCGGCCAGGGTACCTTCTCCAGACCAGGACCTTTCGGACCTCCTGCCCGAGCTTCCGCGCGGTTTCCACGGCGACGTCGGCGTTCGCCTTGTGATCGATCGTGCGGCCGTTCCGGGCATAGCCGTCGAGGGTGACGAGGACGCTGCTCCCCGAGTCTGCGATCCTCGCCCCGCAGGCCTGCCCACTGAACCCCCCGAAGACCTCGGAGTGGACGACCCCGAGGCGGGCGGCCGCCAGCATGGAGATCGGGAGCTCAGGCGTCATCGGAAGATGGAACGTCACCCGGTCTCCCTTGCGTAGACCCGCGAATTCCCGAAGGAGCACGGCGAACTCGTTCACCCGACGGTAAAGTTCCCGATAGGTGAGCGATTGGAGGGGTTCCTTTTCGTCCTCGGGGACGAAGTGGTAGGCGACCTTGTCTCCCCGACGGGCCAAATGACGATCGAGGCAGTTGTGGCTCGCGTTAAGTTCCCCACCCGTGAACCACTTCCAGAAGGGGGCCTCCGAGGTGTCGAGGACCATCTCCCAGGGCCGCGACCATTCCAGCATGTCGGCATACTCGCGGAAGCACTCGGGGAATCTCTCCTCGGAGAATCGGTCGAAGATAGAACCGTCGGGAGCGTGGGCTCGTTCTTTCAGTTGCGGAGGCGGAGGGATCTTTCCCTCCTCGACCCACAGGGCGGAGATGACCCCTTCCTTCGTAGGCGGGGAAGTGGGGGGAGAGGGGGAAGAATCCTGGGAGGGGGGTCTTGACTCGCTCTTTGTGTTCCGCAATGGACCACCCGGTCACTGCCTAGGTCCCACGGATTGAAAAGGCTGTTGTGACACGCTGGGACAGCGTACGGACCGACTTCCTGCGGCCCGGGGGGAGAAGGCTGCCTACTTGGTCTTGCCGGACTTCTCCTTGGACTTGACGCGAAGCCCGGAGTACCCGCATTTCCGGCACTGTACGGCCCGGACCGAATTCCGGGCTGAGCAGTTCATGCAGATCTTCTTTACCAGCAGTCGTGCCGTCGCTTCCGGGAATGGCATACCTCCTGCACTGTTACCAAAGAGCTATTTTACTGTTGTCCTTCCGACCCCTCCATGGAAAGCGAAGCCTTGATGTCGACGTTCCTGAGGAGAGGGGTGCTCTGGCCCACTGCGGAGATCTACGGGGGGATCCAGGGACTCTACGACTACGGCGAGGCCGGGTCCTCCATCAAGCGGAACCTCGAGGCCGCCTGGGAACGATGGTTCGTGGGGCTCTCCCCCGGGTATTATCGGATCGAACCCGCGGAGATCCTTCCTGAGGCCGTGGTCCGGGCCTCGGGTCATCTGGCCAATTTTGCGGATCCCCTGGTCAAGTGCAACGCCTGCGGTGAGGAATACCGGGCCGATACCCTTCTGGAGGCCCGAGGGGTCCAGGACGCCGAGGCGCTTCGTGGGGAAGAGCTCCAGAAGCGCTTGGTCGAGCTCAAGATCCGGTGTCCTCGGTGCGGCAAGGCGGAATTCACACCGCCGAAGGCCTTCAATCTCATGTTCGGGTTCGACTGGGGCGCCCAGTCGGAAGAAAGGGCCTATCTGCGCCCCGAGACGGCCCAGAGCAGCTACCTCGCCTTCCCGCGGATGTGGAACGCCATGCGGAAGAAACTCCCCCTCGGCGTCGCGGTCGTCGGGAAAGCGTACCGGAACGAGATCGCCCCCCGGCAGGTCCTCTTCCGGATGCGGGCCTTCACCCAGGCCGAGCTCCAGATCTTCTTCGATCCCGAGGGCCTGCCCGATAGCTGGAGGGTGCCCCCGGATTTCAGTGTCCCCGCCCTGACGGCCCGGGACCGGGAGAAAGGCGCGAAGGAGGCCACCCTCCAGAAGCTCTCGGATCTCGTGGCGCAGGGCCAAATGCCCGAGTTCTACGCCTACCACCTGATGCAGACCTACCGTTGCTACCGGGACGTCCTAGGGTATCCCGAGGCACGGCTGCGCCTCTTCGAGAAGAACGAGAAGGAGCGGGCCTTCTACAACCGTATCCAGTACGACTTCGAGGCCCACCTGGACTCCTTGGGGGGTTTCAAAGAGCTGGGGGCCGTCCATTACCGCGGGGACTACGATCTCACCAAGCATTCCGAGGGCTCGAAGACCGACCTTGGGGTGACCCTGGAGAACGGGCGGCACATACTCCCCCACGTCCTCGAGCTCACGTTCGGTGTCGACCGGAACCTCTGGGCCCTTGCGGACCTCCTCATGAAGAAGGACGGGGACCGCACGGTCTGGTCGCTACCTCCCTACCTTGCTCCGAAACTGGCGGGCATTCTGCCGCTCATCCCGAAGGAACACGGGGAGGACGCACTTCGCCTGCACCGTAGGCTCGTGGCGGAAGGGTTCCACGTCGTGTTGGATGATTCAGGCTCGATCGGCCGCAGGTACGCCCGACTGGACGAGATAGGGACCCCGTTTGCCATCACCGTCGACCGGGACAGCCTCACGAACCAGACCTACACACTGAGAGAACGGGATTCGAAGGCTCAGCGCCGGGTCACGGTCGAGGAATTGGCGGTCGCACTCCGAAAGGCGTCCCTGTTCCCCACCCCGCATTCCGAAGTCCGGAACTGAGAGCGGAAACGGGATCCTCAGAGACCCTGAAGGAGGCGCAGGACCTCTCGCTCTTTCCGCTCCCGGACCGTCCGCGTCCTGTGGATCACTTTTCGGAAGTGATGGTGCTTGTCCTGGTCGCGAAGCCACTCTTCGAGCACGCCCAGGTCGTGATGGACGCCCAGGGCACGCTGGAGCGAGGGCCACGGGGGGGGCAGATCCTGCCCTCCGTCCGCTGGGAAGAGGCAGGAACGGAGTTGTCGGAAACCGCGGAGTGCGATCCGAAGTCGGTGCAATCGCCGCACCGAGGGATGGCGGGTGGCGCTCTTCGCTGCCGCCAGCAGTACCTCCCGTGCCGCTTCTAGGTCGGGATACACCAACCGCTGGAACCTCGAGGGACGCAGGGACATCCGGGGGGCCGGGGGGAGCGATTCCGGCAGAGTCCGGAGCGCATCCTCCGCTAGTTCTCGAAACACAGCACGGGAATCCCTTCCCTCAGTGCGGAGCCTCGTAAGGAGCGGGCCAGTCCCTTCCCGCAGGGCCGGGTTGGCCCCGGCCACAAGGCCTTCGAGCCGGGCCCGCATCACATCGCGATCCCGGACGGCGCCGGCTCGGTTCGCCAACCCTGAGAGAGTTCGATCGATCTGCTTCAGCGGAGAACCGTACTTCACGGGTTCGACGCGACGGAGGAGACGGAGGTCGATCCGAGAACGGCGAAGATCCCGGTGGAGGTCATGGAAGAATCCAGGGGAGAGAGAAGGGGCGGAACTCGCGCAGCCGAGCGCTTTCCGGACCAGGGCATAGCGCGCGAGGGCACTTGAGAGAAAGAACTGAGGCTCCAGTGCTCCCATCTCCAGGGGGGGGAGCGCTGAGACAGAACCCATGGTTCGAGACCCTCAGCGGAAGGATTCGATCCGCGTCCCTCCGAAGAGCCCCTGTACGCAGGCGCGGACATCGCGGTGCACTTCTTCCGGAGAGCGGTTCGCGTTGACGGTGACGAAGTCGAACTTCTTGGACATCCAATGGAACTCGGTCTTGAGGAGGTCTTGGTAGCGGTAGAAGCTCTCGAAACGGTCCCGGGAGAGTCCGATGTCCATGCCGGACTCCCAGTAGTCCAGCGACTGGTAACGGCTGAAGACCCGGTGTAGGAGGATTTCCGGACGGGTGTCCAGGAAGATGGTAAGGTTGGGACGGAGGGCAAACTCGTAGAGATGCTCGGCCCATTCCCGGCTCGCCCCGCGTACGATGGCCCGGGCCATGAGGGTAAAGATGTAGCGGTCGGCCAGCACCACGTGGCCTGCGGCGAGGGCAGGGATGATCTTGTTCTCCAACTGGTCTGCGAAGTCCACCGTGTAGATCAGGGACATCGTGGTAGATCCCAGGACGTTACCCCGTTTCGCTTCGTCGATCTGTTCGGAGACCAGGCTGGAACGACGGAGTCCCGTCTCGAGGACCGCACGCCCCTGGACCTCGAGATAGTCCTTGAGCATCTGGCACTCAGTCGTCCGGCCTGAGCCGTCGGCCCCCTCGATGACGATGAGGTACCCATGGAGCTCACTGAGGTCCACTCCCGGGACCTGCGTCCCGTAGGTCGTGAAGACAGGTCGCGTTCTGCCTTCCCTTTGGCGAAGGGAAATCTGCCGCCGGGGCCGCCGACTAGTCACCATGGAGCAACACCTCCTCTTTCGGGAATCCCTCGAGCAAGGGCCGGACCGCCGTCCGGACCTGCTTCTGAAGGGACTCGATATCTCCCTCAGCATCGAGGACCGTGAAATTCTCTTTGCGGGCCAGCATGTCATACTGTCGCTTGAGCAGCCCCTGGAATCGCAGGTAGCTCTCCGTGATGTCCGAAGAGAGCCCGAGGTCCATCCCGGCTTCGTAATGCTTGATCTTCATCCGGGAAGTTACCTTCCGCCGGTGGGCCGTCTCCACGCGGACCTTGAAATAGAAGGTCTTGTCCGGGGCCCCCGCGAAGGAGTAGAGATTCCGAACCCAGTCCGCATCGCATCCTCGGGCCACGTCGCGGGCATAGGCGGTGTAGACGTACCGGTCACAGATGACCAGGTAGCCTGCGCGCAGCGGAGGCAGGATATGTCGCTCAAAACGGTCCGCGAAATCGGTCGCGTGAAGGAGAGAGAATGTAGTGGGCGTCAACAGGTTCTTCCGCTTCCCCCTCCGGATGATGTCGGAAACCAATTCCGAGGAGTTCCACTCGGTGAAGAAGACCCGGTATCCTCGGGAGGAGAGGTACTTCAGTAGTAACCGGGCTTGAGTCGATTTCCCGCTTCCGTCCAGCCCCTCGAACACGATCAACTTCCCCCGCTGGGGACTGTGGTGGAGGGTCGGGGACTCCGTCAACGTCGGGGGACTATCGTTCTCGAGCATCGAGGGTCACCTCCAGGGATCGTTTGAGCCAGCGCCCGGCCCTGTGAAGGAGGCGCGAGTCGACCGGAGTGCCCGGAGATACCTCGACCCTGAGGCGGGCCTCCCGCAGGGAAAGACGGGGACGGGGATGGGAATCGCCGATCGACTCGGCCAGGGCCAGCATACCCCCGAGGATCCGCGCCACCTCGAGATCGTCCCGGCTGGCGATCAAGGGGTGCCGCTTCGCCACATTGTCCGAGAGATAGTCCCCCTCATGCATCCCGGCCGCGAGGGAAGCGAGCAGGAATCCCCGGTGGGTCAGGCCGTAGAGCGGCCGGTTCCGTAGGAAGTAGGCAGAATGGGTGGCGTGGTCCGGGTAGGAGAGCGTGATGCCGACATCGTGCAGGAGAGCGGCGACCTCGAGGGCAAGCCGCTCTTCTTCTTCGAGGTGGTGAAATCTCACGGTGGTGTCAAAGCAGTTGAGGGCGATCTCGCGCACCCGACGTGCGTGGCCCGCATCCATCCCGAGCGCCCAGAGCGTTGCGAGCGCACTACCTTGGGCCATGTCGGAGGTGGTGGCTGGCAGAGTCCGATCCAACACCTCTTGGGCAATACCCTCGCGAATGCCGCACCCCGAGACCGTGAGGCTGTCCGCGTCCCTACGGTGGAGCACACCGAGCACGACCGCCAAACCTGCGACGATGATGTCCGCTCGTGTGGAGGAAATCCCCGGCATCTCCCGACGTACCTCCGTCGAACTCTCCGAAAGGACCGAATACAGGCGTTCCAGATCGCGGGTCCGTAGGGTGTACCCGTGCACCCGCGCGATGGGGTACTCCCGCACCGCCTGCAAGGCACGGGCGAGACTCCGGGTGGTGCCCCCCACACCGATGATCCTCTCCCCCCTTCCCGCCTTGAGGCGGCCGAGGGAGCGAAGGCCCTTGTCCACATGATCTTCCAGTGCCTCGAGCTCCTTGGGCTTGGGGGGATCGTGCTTGAGGAACTTCCGATGTAGCCGGACCACGCCTAGCGGAAGAGAGAGGGTCTCCTGCAGTCGCCCATTTCGGACCGCCATGGCTTGGAGAGAGCCTCCTCCCAGGTCCATGATGAGGTCCTTCTCCAAGGGGAGCGCACTCGCCACCCCGAGGTACGCATACCGCGCCTCCTCATCGGAGGTGAGTATCCGCAAGGGGAATCCGCAGCGACGTTGGATCTCCTCAGCGAACTCCGGCCCGTTCCGCGCCTCGCGGACCGCACTCGTCGCCACGGCGTGAACCTCGGTCACACCATAGAGCTTGAGCAAGCGCTGGAACTCCAGCATCGCCGCTCCGCCGCTGTGGCGGGCCTTCCGGGTAAGATAGCCATCGTCCCCGAGCTCGTTCACCAACCGGGGATACTCTTTGTTCTCGTGGATGCTCCACGGGGGGCCGACCGGCGCACTCCGATAAATCACAAGTCGGGCAGAATTCGATCCCAGGTCTATCACGGCGAAGGGGCGGTCGATCCAAGGTCGAGAAGTGCGGCGGGCGGCGCTCCGCCCACGGACCGGGGGGAGCCCGGGCTTCGAGGTTCCAATCCGGGGACCCAAGCCAAGCCCTGGTGCGACGAATCCTCCTCCCGTGGACGGGGGCAAAGGGGGGCGGGACTCCCCTTCGGACGACACGCCAAGTCTATCCACGCCCCGTAACATCCGCCCATCCGAACCTCGCCCAGAACCAATCAAGGTGGATGAAGCATGCGCCTGAAAACCGTCAGAATTCCACGAACTGGAGTAACACGGTAGGGGGATGGCGCACGAACTCTCCACGGGAACGGAGAGCACGTAAGGATTCTTAAGCAACATGCCCAGCTTACCCACTCTCTCGCTCTAGGGTGGAACGAGAGCGACAACGGGTACTGGAAGGTCAACCCCTCCCTCTCAGCTTCCCGCTCCCCAACGTGGCAGAACCTGCCCTTCGACAGCCTCTAGCCTGTTGCCGGACCCTGCCTGTCCCCCGTGGCTCGTGGACTCAGAGCAAAGGGAGCGGGGAAAAAGTCCGACAACCTTTTCCTGTTGGCAACGGGCAGTGCCGAATCCTTGCGGCGCTCAGCTCAGGAGGGAAACCTTACCGCATCTCGCGCAGTTGGTTCCGGGTCAGGGCCCACAATATCCGCGCCGCTCCCGGCCGCACTTTCCCGGGAAATTCCAAGGCCACGGCGCCTCCCTTGGACAGTTTAAGGATGGAAAGCCCCTCGCCCATGATGCAATAGCCTGCGAAGCTGGACAAGAGCGGCTCATGGCCGACAAGGACAAGGTCCCCCGAGCCTCGGAAAGCCCGCGCCCGATCGAAGAGGGCACTCGGCGCAACCTCCGGCTCCAGTTCCGGCCATATCCTTGGATCCCCTCCGTTCTTCCACCAGCGTGAGACAATGGTGGAGGTTTCCCGGGCCCGGGTGAGAGGGCTCGTTACCAGGGTCCCTTTGTCTCCAAGCAGGGGAGCCAGTCCCTCGGCTGCCTCTTCAAACTCGATCTTTCCGCTGGGGCGGATCGGGCGGTCCCGGTCCCCGGGCCAACGGGCAGGGTCTCTGGGCATCGCCGGGGCATGGCGCACAAGGACCCAACGGTGCTCAGGCATAGAAGGATCTCCTCATGAAACCGTATCTCTCGAAGGTGTGAGCCCAGCGGATTCATTACTTCGGTGGGTACATGCCCGCAGGGGTACTATCCCGGTACGGGTTCCCACATCCATGGCCTGATCTCGGGGGGGGTCTCCGTTCTCGCGTAGCCCGAGAGGTACCCTTGCGCGAGCCAGCCTTCTGGCTCCTCTCTCCCCATCATGTTTTTAAGGTGGGGGGTATAGGAGACTAACTATGAGCGGCAACCCACCACCGTCGGGCGCCGGAATCCCTGGATCCATGCCCGAGACGCGGGTACGGTTCTTCAGCCAAGAATATGCGGACATTGCAAAGCTGCGAGAGCTCGCGCAGAAGAGTTCTCATCAGGCCATGAAGCTGAGGCACAAATCTTCGAAGTACCTCACCTCGATGGAGAGCTACAAGCACAAGGCCACGATCATGAAGGAGAAGGCATCGACGACCCGCCAGAAGGTCAGCCTCTTCGTTGATAAGATGAAGGAGCTCGAGGACGAGCTGAAGATGGGAGCCCAGGCTGTGAGCAGCGGGGGGACGCGCCCCCGGGACCAGTCAAAGCTCCACCTGAAGATCCGCAAGTATCAGGAGAAGATCGCCAAGTACCAGAGGAAGGCGGCCCTTTACGACGCCAAGGGACAGCACTATCTCGCCGTCTCCTCCCAGAAGAAGGTCACGGCGGACATGTTCGAGGAGAAGGCCAAGGTCTATGATATCGAGTACCAGAACTACAATTCTCGGGCGGACCGGCTCCAACAGGCCACGGAAGAGGACGTCTCCCAGGCGGGTTCGAGCAAACAGCAGGTCGGACGACAATGAAGCTTGCCGTCACCGTCGGCATGCCCGGGTCGGGGAAGGACGAACTGGTCAACGTGGCGAAGAGCCTCGGGTTTCATGTCATCAAGATGGGGGACCTGGTGCGATCCGAGGCCCAGCGGCGCAAGCTGCAACTCAACGACCAGAACCTCGGCCGGATCGCCAACGAGGAACGCGAGAAGCACGGTGCCTCCATCTGGGCCAAGAGGGTGATCCCTCTCGTCACGGAGACGAAGACCCTCATCGACGGGTGCCGAAGCAACGACGAGCTCGATCTCCTCCGGCACCACTTTGGCGACCTGGTTCTCATCGGGATCCATTCCTCACCTGAGACCCGGTTCGAACGACTCTCCCGCCGCGCCCGGGGGGACGATTCCATGAGCTTCGAGGCCTTCTACGAGAGGGACCGGCGGGAACTCAAGTTCGGGATCGGCAACGCCCTCGCGATGGCCGACCACATGATCGTCAACGAAGGCGCCGTGCAGGATCTCCGCCGCCAGGCGGACGAGGTCCTGCGCGAAGTGCTCGAATGAGGACCTGAGCGGTCGGGTTACGAGCGGTCCCGCACCCCCTGTCCGGCCGAAGATGGAGTCTCACTACCTTCTCCATCTCGGCCGCAGGGTGGTCCATCTTGGCCCCGGGCTCAAGGAGATCGACTTCTGCGACCTTCCCAAGGGGGAGGAAGCTCTTCGGGAGACGCTCTCGGCCCGGGCCTCGGCGGGACTGGTCGATTGGACCCGCGCAAGCTTTGGCGAGAAGCATCTTGACAAGGTGGGAGCCGGGGATCCGCTCTCGCGAAAGCTGCTGGAGCGCGCGCACATCCAAGTGCTCCCCCTCTCCGAAACCATCCTGCGCAAGATCCGCGAGCGAGTTTTCTACCCTCTCCCTCCCAGGGCGCTTGTGGCCTTGGCCTCCGCCGAGCTGAGAGAACGCTTTGCAAGCCCGGAGGAACAGATCACCGCGCTCTCTCGCGAATGTGATCGTCTGGAACGGCTGCGGCGCCGCGAGGAGGAGTTCGCGTCGTACCTTGCCCTTTCCTCTGGGGAGGGCACTCCCATCGCCGCGCACCTGGCCCGGTCGACTTCCTTCCGGAAGGAGATCTCGCAGACCCTGGGAGAGGCCGAGAAATCCCTTGAGGGGGTGACACGGAAACTGCTCCCTTCGCTCAGCACCCTTCTGGGCTACCGGACGGCCGCCCGGCTCCTTACGGAGGCAACCTCCGTGCTCCAGCTAGGAAAGCTCACTCCCTCTCGGATACAGTTGATCGGGGCGCGGCGCCGCTCCCCGGGACGGAATCCCCGGCACGGCCTCATATATCTTGCGGACGGCATGGAACGGGTCCCGGCCGACCGCCGGGGTGCCTTGGCCCGCACCCTCGGGGGGCTTGCTGCAGTGGCCATCCGGGCGGACTTGCTTACTCACCAGGACCGGATTGAGTGGCTGTTGCAGAAGAAGGAAGGGCGCATCCGCGAACTCTTGCGTCAAAAGGACCGACGAGGGAACGAGCGATGACCGTCAAGGGTCGAGAAGCATCGTCGGCGCTGCGGGCAGAGACCCGCGGCGGGCGCCAGCTATTCTGGACCCGATCCCTCGGAGGGCCATCTCCGATCACTGGCGAGAGGTCGCGGGTAGCCGACGGCGCCGTTTGGAGAGTGTTAGAACCTTCCCGCTCCAAGCTCGCGGCAGCTTTGGCCCTCGGTCTGAAAGCACCCCCCCTCCTCCCGGGTGAGAATGTGCTCTATCTCGGAGCTGCGACAGGAACGACGGCGAGCCATGTCGCGGACCTCGTGGGTCCGCAGGGAATCGTCTACGCGGTCGAGAAGAGCCCCCGGGCCTTTGCGCGGCTCCTTGCATCGGCGGGCCGTTGGCCCAACCTTGCCCCCCTGCTCCGAGATGTCCGGGAGCCGGAGAGTTACGTTGGCCTGGTTCCCATGGTCGGGGCCCTTTACATGGACATCCCGCAGCCCGACCAGGTCGAGATCGCTCTGCGGAACGCCTCCCTCTTCCTCAGGCCCGGGGGAAGGCTCTATCTCGCGCTCAAGCTTTCGAGCTTGGGGCGGGCCCGCACGCCGAAGGAACACTTGGAAGCGGCCGTGCGCGAACTTCGGGAGCACTTCCAGTTGGATGCCCCAATCCCCCTCGAGCCGTTTTACAGGCGGCACGCATTTATAGCTGGTAGGTCTCGAGCCTGACCCGTAGGATGCAGAAGTACCGGGACGGTCCGCGCCTCGCGGTTAAGCTCGATAGCGGCGAGGACTTCGTGAGTTCCATCCTCCAGATCGCGGAGGAGGAGAAGGTCACGGGGGCCTTCATTACCTCGGGGATCGGGATGTTGCGGGGAACCCGCATCGGATACTTCATCGGGGATCGCTACGACGAGCGCACCTACGAGCAACCCCACGAACTCGTCTCACTTCAGGGAAGTCTGGCGATCATCGATGGGAAACCGCACCTGCACGTGCACGCCGCCCTCGCGAACCGCTCGCATGACGTGGTCGGCGGGCATCTCTTCCAGGGAACCGTCCACGTGGTCGTGGAACTTCTCCTCACCGTCTTCGAGGATAAGAAGTTCGGGCGGACGCAGTCCGGCCCGCTCCTCACGCTCCTCGACCTGGAACCCACTAACGGATAGCCGGGCCCCGCCCTCTCTGGATCACGATCGTCACGACGTCCATGTCGTCGAGCTGGTGCTCGCGCGAGACCCTTTGGCCGGGGAACTTCGCGCTCTTCCCCCAGACCAGGGCGGATCCGAAGGTGGAAGCAAGGGAATGGGGCAGACGCTGCAAGAGATCGCGGATGGTGGACCCCCTCCGCAAGATGAGCGGCTCGGTCATGTCGGCCTCCTTCCCTTGGGGTTTGAGATAGATGCGGATGAAGGCCAGGGCGTAACCGATGGCGTCCTTGAGCTCCTCCACACCCTCACCCGTGGTGGCGGAGACGAAATGGACCTTGAACGGGGCGAGCTTTTGAGCCACCTTCTTCCGTGCGGCGGCATCCAGCAGATCCGCCTTGTTCACGACCCAGAGCGAGGGGAGGTAGACCCGGTTCCCCGCGAGCGCATCGATGACATCGTCCAGGGTCGCGTCCTGACGGAGCACCAGCAGGGCGTTGTGTATCCCGAACTCGCGGGCGATGTCCGTCACTAGCTTCGGGGTCACGCGGGTCAACTTCACCGTTGATTCGACATGGACCCCACCTTTCTCCGCCTTGGTGTAGGAAATGGCCGGAGGGGCCCGGTCGATGCGGATCGCCGCGTTCTCCAGCTCCTTGACCAGCCCTCGCACCTCGAGATGCTCTCCGTCGATGATGAAGAGGAGCAGGTCCGACGAGCGAGCCACGGAGATGACCTCACGACCGCGACCGCGTCCGTGGGCCGCCCCGGCCACGAGACCCGGCATGTCGAGGATCTGGATGTTGGCCCCCCGCCAGGGCAGCATGCCCGGAATGATCGTGGTCGTGGTGAACTCGTACGCGGCCGCTTCACTCTCGGCGCCCGTGAGACGCGTGAGAAGGGTCGATTTCCCTACCGAAGGGAAACCCACGAGCGCCACGGTCGCGTGCCCGCTCTTTCGGACCGCGTACCCTAGGCCGGCTCCACCACCCTTGGAGCGCTTCTCTCGCTCGAGGCGCAGCGAGGCGATCTTGGCCCGAAGACGGCCGATATGTCCCTCGGTCGCCTTGTTGTGGGGAGTCTTGCGAATCTCCTCCTCCAGGCGCTCGATCTCCTCCTCTATAGTACCCATAGCGCAGCAGACGGGGCGTACTCCGTTGCCGTTTAAACCTCTTTGACGAAACCCGGGCATGGTCCTCTTTGCCCAAAATCCCGGTTCCGTGGCCTCCTGGAGGCTCTTTCCACCCTCCTCCACCGTCCTTGAGGACCCGTCCCGGCATGCGGCGCTGCTCCTTGGTACCGGGCGGATCCTCCATGCGCTCGAGCAGCCCGTCGCCTTTGAGGTCGTGGTCGCCAAAGGAACCCGACGCCTCCTTCTCAGTTGTTCGAGAAGTGGTGCTGCGCATCTCGAGCGGGTCCTCCGCCCGATCTACCGCAACTGGGGTTTGGAGCCGACGGTCTACGTCCCCCCGGGAAAAGCCCTGCTCTCAGGGAGCGTAGCCGAATTGGTTCCCGCAGGTTTGGCCCCACAGGGGCCGTTCCCTTCGCAGTCCCTTCTTCGCGAGAGTATCCTTCCCGTTTGGGAAGGGATCCTCTCCGCCGACCTGGGCGGGGACTGGAACTTTCACCTGAAGGTCATCCTCACCCCCCACGGTGGGTCGAGACCTCCCTCGGTCTCGAGCGAGGTGAGACGGACCGTTGACCTCCCCTCCCACACCCCGGGACGCCAGTTGCTGGACCAGCGCGCAGAGCGGACGATGGATCAATTGTGGACCGTGGGGGGAGCTGTGCTCCTCTGGAGCGACCCCGGAAAGTCTAGCCAAGCCGAGGAGGAACTCCAACACCGCAGGCTCCTCACCCGTCTCGTAGAGTCGCTCACCACACAGCCCGGCGGTTCGGGCTTCACCCTGAAGTGGCCGCGGACACGGTGGGGACGACGTCAGATCCTCGAGCGACACGTCAGTGCCCGATTCGTCAGCGAGCGAGAACGCCTGTGGAGGAAAGCAGGAGTGCTTTCGACCCCCGAAACGATGGCCTGGTTCCCCACCGCCACGGAGTCCTTTCCCCCCTTGAGGAAGGGAATCGCCGATCGAAGTGGTCTGGTCCTCGGATCCGATCCGCTCGGAACCGAGGTCGCCCTCCCCTGGAACAGGGCCGAGGGGCACCACCTACTCGTGGCGGGAGAGACCGGGATGGGAAAGAGCACTCTCCTGGTACGTCTGGCGGCTCGAGTTCTCGGCCCAGACACTGCCCTCATCGTTTTCGATCCCCTGGGAGATACCGTGGCGGACCTCCTTGAGTCGTTGGACCCTTCTCGGCTCGCTCGGGCCCTCTGGATCTCCCCGGGGAGTTCTCCCGTGGCCCAGAACGCCCTCCAATTCGATTTCGATCCGGATCCCAGAGCAGCCTCCCTCCAGCGGGAACGGTTGGTGGGGGAGCTGGTGACGGCCTTCCGGAGGGTCCGGGCAGAGCGCTACGGAGAGACCTTCTACTGGGGACCGCGGATCGAGGACTTGCTCACGCGGATCTTCCTGTATCTCAGCTACCGAAAAGGCACTACGCTCTCCGATGCCGTAGCCATCTTGGAGGACCCCCGAGCGGCCGAGACCTATCTCTCCTCGGAAGGTTCCGAGGAGCGAGAATCTCGGGAACTGCTCGAACGGCTCCAGCGTGAGCGTCCCGAGGACATGGAGGGCGCCCGTCGCGTCCTCAGCGAGGTCACGCTCTCGCCGTCACTGGCAGAGATCCTGGCCTCCCGGAACCCGCGCTGGGACCTTTCGCAGGCCCTGCAGCCGGGGAACATCACGCTGCTCTCCATGGACCGTGCTCAGATCGGAGGAAGGGGAGCCTCCTACCTCGGCTCCCTGATGCTATCTCTCGTTTGGTCCCGTATTGTGAGCCGGAAAGGTCCCCGCGGGAAGGTGGTCTTGCTACTAGACGAGATCCAGGAGTACGCCAACGAGTCCCTGATCGAGATGCTTCGGCTGGGCCGAAGGTACGGTCTCCACGTGTGGGCAGCAACGCAATCCGTCTCGGGGCTTCCCAAGGAAGCCCGGGATGCGCTCCTGACCAACGCCCGGGACCTGGTCCTGTTCCGGGGGTCCCCTTCAGATGCCCGATTTGCCCGGGAGGAGCTGGGGCTGCCCCCTGAGGAGAGCTTGCTCTCGCTGGGGAAGGGCGAGGTCGTCGCCTTTCTCGGAAAGGCCGGCTCCGCGGTCCGCGTTCGTACGCTCCCCCCCCAAACGTCCCCGCGAGCCGACCCGGAGCGAACTTCTCCGCGGCGGGATCAAGTGCGGGAAAATTCCAAGGCGTTCTGGTCCAGGGGGCAGGAAGCTGCGCCCAAGGGTCCTCCCGAGACCGCCCCCGCCGGAGCGCGGTCGCCAACCGAGGAACTGCTCTCCGTCCTAAAAGCGAGCCTCTGCTCGATGCCCGGCGAAGAGCTCACGGTCTCTCTCGCTCACATCCGGGAACTTGCCCAAGGCGACGAGGTTCTCGTCCGCGAGCTCGGGAGGGAATTGTCTCGCCAGGGTGTGCTCGTGCGGTCCCAGCGGGAAGGGGGAGCTCGCGTTTGGGTGCTCTCGCGACACGGACTGGAGAACCTACCCTGCGAATTTGACCCAGCTCCTCAGGGATCGCCCGCGGCCAGGACCCAGAAATCTACAGAAACCGGGCTCCCAGAGGGCTAATCGAGACCAATCCAGCGCCCGGAATCGTCCGGCTGGCTCATTCTCCCAGCGGGATTCCTCTTTTGCCCATCGAAAGGTGAGGGAACCGACTCGGCTTCCTTGCTTGGAGAATAATCTTTTAACTTTGCTATTGTTGGTCTACATTGTGGCGGCTCCCAATTCCAAGGTCAACCTTCCACGGTGTCCTACGGGCATCGAGGGACTTGACAACATTCTGGATGGCGGCATCCCGCGGGGTTGCACGGTCCTGTTGACCGGGAGCTGTGGCACGGGAAAGACTACGCTCGGTCTGGAGTACCTCGTGCGCGGAGCGCTCGCCGGTGAGAAGTCCATGTTCCTCTCGGTCACCGAGGCTTCCGAACGCATCATCGAGAACCTCTCCACCTTCGAGTTCTTCGACAAGAAGATCATCGACGAG
This sequence comes from Thermoplasmata archaeon, assembly GCA_021809545.1. GTDB lineage: Archaea > Thermoplasmatota > Thermoplasmata > Lutacidiplasmatales > UBA184 > JAJYEA01. The sequence goes on along the minus strand of JAKAYL010000003.1, from coordinate 27,753 downwards.
GGACGGCTGGTGTTCATCGACATCCCCATCCTCTACGAGAAGCTGGGGCTGACCAAGCAGGAGCTCACGCCCGAGGACATCGATCTCCTCATCGGGGCCATCGTGGACCTGGCGAGCACCCTGAAGATCCAGCGTCTCGTGCTCGATTCGGTCACCTCCGTGTGCTTCCGCATCCGGCACGAGGAGAAGATCCGTGACTTCATCCTGAAGCTGGGAAAGTCGCTTTCCGACATCGTCTGCACCACCCTGCTCGTGAGCGAGATCGGCCCCCAGGCCGACCGGTACTCCCTCTACGGGGTGGAGGAGAACATCGCGGACGGGGTCATTCTCCTCGGCAACATGCAGAGGCACGGGGACCTCCTTCGGACACTGCAGATCATCAAGGTGCGCGGGGCCCAGCACAGCCGGGCCCAGTATGTGATCGAGATCACTCCGCTCGGGATCTTCTTGGCCCCCTTCCTCAAGGGGGGCGGGAGGGAGTCCACCAACAATGGGTGAGGAAGCCACCTCGGCACAATTGACGGAGGGCCTCCGGAGCATGCCCAGCGGTTCCGCGGTGCTGGTCCGGATGCACAGTGCGAGCTACACGGACAGCTACTTCGCAACGCTCTCCTCGGTCCTCCGGGAGTACGTCATGGAGGTCCGGGGCTATACCGTGTACGTCTCGGTGACCAACCCGGCCTCGCTCCTCATCGACATCCTGGGGTCCGTGGACATCCCGACCAGCAACGTGTCGTTCGTCGATGTCACGAGCTACATGATGGTAGGGAAAGGGAACCGGTCCTCGAACACCACCTACGTTGAGAGCCCGACGATGCTCGAGACCATCATGTTGCGGGTCGAGTACCTTCTCCGGAGAAATACCAGCGAGAAGAAGATCGTGGTCATCGATTCGGTGAGCTCGCTCGCCATCCACAACAACAACCGGATCCTCCAGGAATTCCTCCACATCCTGGTGAACAAGCTGAAGTCCCTCGGGGCGGTCACGGTCATCCTCACGGTCATCGAGGAGACGGCGCCCGAGCTCTCGAACGTGCTTTCGCTGATCTGCGATGCGAACATAACGCTCCAGGTGGAGGCCCCGAAGTGAAAACCAAGGGACCCACCGAAGCCATCTTCGGGATCCCTGAGATCGATTCTCAACTGGGAGGGGTCCTCCCGAAGGGGTGGGCCGGTATCCTCACCGGGGCTCCCGGGAGCGGGATCGAGCTTCTGGCCAAGCAATTCACGGGGTTCGCGCCCGAGAAGGTGCCCGTCTACTACTACACGACCATCGAGAGGACGGAGGATGTCCTCGCGGCGCTCCGCGGGTTTGGCTGGAAGGAGAATATCAACCTAGTGAACATCCTCGAGGAGTACTACGACCAGGTGCTCTCCCTCAACCTCGAGGTGAGCCGGTTCCGGGAGATGGGCATCTCCCCGGAGGACATCTCCCAGTTCACGATGAAGGGGATCAAGGAGAAGCGGGTGAACTTCGTCACCCGCATGATCAACGACATTGCGACCCTCGACAAGCCCTTCCGCCTCGTGGTCGATTCCCTGGACTTCTTCCTGGAACAGGCGGAGGCCAGTGACGTGATCTCGATGGTGCGTCAGATCCGCTACCGGGCCCAGCGGGTCGGGGGACGGGCGATCATGACCCTGACCCCGCAGATCCACGACAACCGGGTCACTGGGACACTGGAGACCATCGCGGACGTGCTCCTCAGCCTCGAGGTGGAGGAACGCTCCGCCAATTTCCGCTACGCCGTCGCCATCGAAAAGGTGCGCAACCACCCGGAGTCCACGGGCCTGATCCGTGTGAACGTCGGAGAAGAGGGGATCGTCAGCGCATCCGGCGAAGGAAAGCACTAGTCCTTCTTCTCGCTCTCCGCGACCGTTCCCGAAGTCTTCTGCACCACCTTGCGGAAAAGCCGGTCGATGTCCTCCTTGGGGTTGCGCTGCTCTTCCCTCCACTCGTCGGGGGAATGCGCGTACTCCCGCCCTGAGGTCTCGCGGATCTCCGAAACGAAGACGTCGAATTCCTTCAGCACCTCGTCAATGGTGGCGGAGTCGAATCCCTTGGTGACCAGGACGCGGAGCGAGTTGCGGACCAGTTGGGCGTAGTTCGAGAGTTCGTCCGCTGCGACCGGACGCTGGGCTCCCGGGACGGTGGCGCTGGTCTCGACGTCCCGCACGATCTCCTCGGCGCTCAGTTTCCCGAAGTATCCCTCGAGGAAGCCGCGGAAGAGGGTCAGAGACCACTGAAGTCCGGCCAGGTCCTTTTGCGCCTGAGGCTCCACCGCGGTCCGGGCCAGGGCCTCAAGGACGCCCTTCACCCGGACAGAGTACTCCAAGAGCGACTCTCCCGGGTTCCACGGCACCTTGACCGCCTCGGACCACTTCCGGCTCGCGTCATCCAAGATCTTGCCGAGATCCGACATCTGGCGGTCGCTGAGACTGCGGTGAGCCTCGGTCAACGAACTGGAAATGGCGCTTGCCACCTCCAACGGAGAGGGGTGGACCGAGGAACCGGTGAGGTTGTTGGCGCGGGCCAGGTAGTCCTTGGGCGCCTCGTTGGGATTCCGAAGGAGCGCGGTCGACTGGGCTGCGCGAAAGCAAGACGCTTCCCAGTCCACCGCTGTCAGCGTAGGCTCGGAAGGAGCTTCAACGACCGGGACCGGAGTTACCACGATGGGCTTCGCCCGTGCCTCAGGCGCGGGGGGAGGAACGGGAGCCCTACCTGCCGGGGGAATCGCAGGTTTGGAGAGCAGGCTCTCGAACAGCTTGTTCACTTTCTCGGAGGTCACCTTCGGACTCGGGGCTTCCGGATCCTTTCCCGGAGTCTCCTCTCCGGAGGGGCCGATCAGGTCTGCGACAAAGACATCGAATTCGCGGACGATCCGGTCCGCCTCCGGCCGGGAGATGGCCGCGGGTACGAGGGCAAAGAGGGAATTCTTCACCAGTTTGGCATAGACCAGTAGTTCGTCGCCCTTCCGTCCCCCGGCTTCCGGGACGATGTTCCCGGATTCCGCCTGCCGGGCAATATGGTCCACGATATCCAGGGTCCTCTGCTTCCCGAGGTAGCTTTCGAGGAACCCGCGGAACAGGGTGAGGGACCATTGCAGGCTCGCCGTTGGGCTCCGGAGCGGGGCGGGTCCCGTCGAGGTCTTCTCCAAGACATGGAAGACTTCCTCCGCTCGAAGGACGTAATCCCGCAGCGATTCCCCGGGATTTCTCGGAATCTTGAGCAAGGATTGCATCTGACGGGACTCCCCTTCGAGCGCCCGGGAGAGTTCCACCTGCTGCCGGGGATTCAGTATCTTCGACGATTCCTGGAGAGTTTCTCCCAGAGCGGAGACCAATGTTTCGGGATTGGGAACGCGGCCCCCAGTGCGGGCCGATTCCAGGGCCCCGCGAAGCACGTACTCCCGCCCGGGCTCCCCGGGTTTGCGAGATGTGCCGGTGGTCAACGCGGTGCGGAAAGCGGAGATCTCCCACTCCATGGCGCTGCTCCGAGGAGAAAGGAATTGCATCCCGGACGTGGCGATGATGTCCTCTCGGGCCCTCCGGTCGAGTGCCTCCGCGGGACGGGGTGCTGTCGATGCGGGGGAAGGTTGCTCCAGAGCGCTGGTCGCGGGACCGGGGGCGGTCTCGGCACGCAAGATGGGGGCGAGGGTCTTCTCTAGGTCGATGCTGCGGCCCTCCCTCTTGCTTTCCTCAAGCTCTCGGGAGAGAGCCATCCGAAGGGCCTCGAGCTTGGCCCCTTGCGAGTCGGCATACTTTCCCACTTGCTCGAGCGAGGGAGAACCCACCCGGACGGACGGCTCCTGCTTGAGCGTCGTGGCCACCAGTTCCTGCGCCGAGACCTTGGCTACGAGCGTCTTGAGGTTCCTCACCTGAGTCCTGGTGGCGACCCACTCGCTGCGCTCGACGACAACATAGTCTTCGGTACTCTTGGGGAGTTCCCCTTCCTCGTCCTCGGGAACGAAGGCGGCGACCGTTCCGCCCACGGTCGCGATTCCACCCACCAACAGGAAGACGATCCACAGCGGATAGAAGCGCTCACCGATGTGGGCGTAGCTCCCCCAGAAGAGGAGGGCGAGAATGAGGAAGATGATCCCGAAGAAGAGCAACGGAGCCCCCTCTTCGAATCCCAGAAGGATCTCTCCGAGGCGGGTGCGTGGGCGCGGCGCGGGCCCACCTTCCGCCCGTTCCTTGGGGGCCTGGGTCCGACCGGGGGGGGACCGGTCCGATCTCACCGCGGGTCGAGAGCCCGCTACGAGGGGGGTGAGCCAGGGAGCGAACCAACCGACAACGACCATGACCCCAACCACTCCGGCGTAGATCACAACCCAGCCCACGCTCGAGGTCGCATCCCCCGCGACCATCACGATGCCCCAGCCCAACGTGAGAAGTCCGGCCACCAGCAACAGGAGGAAGGGGACGGCAGGGGTGTAGCCCTTCGAGGGCGTCACGCTCTGTGCCCTGAAGGAGCCTTTCCTCGTAGCCATGGGCCGGCCCTTCTTCTTGAGCGCGGGGCGGGTGGAGTCCCTTCCCTTCGATGCGGAAGCGGCCTTCGAACCTGCCCACTCCTTGATCGGAGCCGGCTTTCCCTTCTGTGGGGGAGGCTCGAGGTGGTCGCTCATCCCGTACGTCTTAAGTCGGCATGGGAAATCAACCTATCGGGCCCCTAAGCAGGAGGTATCTCCCTGCGTCCCACGATGCCCGGGGCACGGAACCGCATCTTTTTGGACGGGCTACGGTCAGGCCCACCGGTCAATGAGTTCTTCCGTGGTCCCGAAGAGGACTTTTTGCCCGCTGAAGGATCTTTTGGCCGCGTAGAAAGCGGCCTTGGCCGAGTTGACCGCGATCACGGGGTATTTCTCCCCGATCGGAGCCACCACCATGCAGGTGTCCTGGATCACACGGACCCCGGCGGACTGCAATTGAGCGACGACGTCCGCATGGTCTGCGATGACCCGACGGTTCGTACATACCCAGAATTCGATGCCCGAGCGCAACTTCCCGCCCCGCTTTTCCCGGAGGATCCTCGCAAGATGCTTCAGTTCCCCTGGGGTGGCGTGGGGACAGCCGATGGCGATCAGTCGCGGGGTGTCCCCATCCCTGCCGAGGGACTCCTCGAAGGAAGCGATGTCCTTAGGTCCCACCTCCATCGTCTCGAGGCCGTCCAGCTCCTGCTTCGCCGCCTCATGCGTCACTCCCTCCACGTGGAACATGGGGACCGAGCCCCAAGCGCTCATCGCGGCTCCCATCGCTTTCATGTCGTCGACCTCGGGCCGGATCCCCCGCAGGTACGGGATCTTGCTTCCCAAAGCCTTGCCAAGGAAGGCGCCGAGGGAAGAGAAGTGTAGGTCTTCCTGAGGGGCTACCTGCACCACGACGCTCGGCCTCCGGCCCTCGGGAAGGTGAAGACCGTACTCGGGAGTGACCCCGGTCACAGCGCTGGCGAGCGCGCTCGGCGCACCCTCGCGATTGGAGAAGGCCCCGAGGACGCTGTTCGAGTAGATGACGGCGGAGCTCTCGGCCCAGGCCAGGTGGGCCCCCGCCGGGGGGGTGTATTCCGTCGTGTACGGCGTGCAGGAGAAGGTGGGCAGGGCGCCCATGGCGAGCAACGCCCGCACGATGCGCTCCTGCTTCCCGCGGAAATCTTCGCTCACCGGCACCAGACCGGGTCCTCCCACGTCGTAGCCGGCGGGATTGATGGTGGTGGGGACAGCGACGTGGACCTCTTTCGCCGCGTCTTCCAAGAACTCCGTGCCGGGGACGCCCATCGTTTTGAACGAGATTCCGGAGAGCTGGACGGACCACACCGGGATCAGCCGCCGGGCGTCGTTGAGCTCGCCCAACGATACGAGGATCCGCATCAGTTCCGCGGTGCGTTCCCCTCTGCTGCCCTGCAGAATGGCCTCTTGCTCGGCGGTGAGCTCCATGTTTGGAGCAGCGAACTCAGCCTATATATAGAGAATGTCCCGGAAGACCTCAGAACACCTGGGCCAAACTCCCCCCGTACGACTTAAACCACAGAAGGTATGGGAATCTCGAAACCCCTCATGGAAACCCCTGCCATCGTCCTCAACCAACTCCGGCACACCTACGACGGCAAGCGCTTCGCGCTGGACGGTGTGAGCTTCGAGGTGCGGAAGGGGGAGGTCTTCGGGCTCCTGGGCAAGAACGGAGCCGGGAAGACCACGCTCATCAAGGCGATGACGACGCTCATCCGGCCCACCTCGGGAAGCCTCAGCATTCTGGGAAGGGACCCCGTCCGTCAGGGAAAGGAGATCCGAAACCGGATCGGAGTGGTCCAGCAATCGGAATCCTTCGACTTCACCAGCGTCGAGGGGAATTTCGACATCTACGGAGTGCTGTGGGGCGTCCCCAAGGACCTACGCCAACGCCGCCGCGAGGAGCTCATCGAACGCTTCGAGCTCGGGGAATTCCGAAAACAGAGGTCCTTCGATCTTTCCGGGGGGCAGCAACGGAGGGTGCAGGTGGCGCGCGAGTTCATGCACGACATGGAGATCCTCTTCCTCGACGAGCCGACGGTGGGCCTCGATGTGATCATGCGCCGGAAGCTGCTCGACTCCATCAAGGAGGAGGTCCGCGGGGGGCTTACGGTGGTCTTCACCACGCATAACCTCGAAGAAGCGGACTATCTCTGCGACCGGGTCGCGGTCGTTGACTCCGGGAAGATCCTGGTCCTGGATACCCTGGAGAACTTGAAGCGGCTTTACGGCGGCAAGAAGACGATCGAGGTCACCGTCGGAGGGGGGGATGCCGGGCGCTTCTACGATGCCCTCGCCCACAGCCTCGGGTCAGAGGCGACCCTCAAGCGGGAGGGTAACTCGGCCCTGCTCCTCGTCCAAGATCCGCGAGTGGTGCTCTCCAAGATCACGGAGTTGGCGGGAGCCACCGGGGTCCAGCTGGAGTGGCTGAACATCCGCAAGAACACGCTCGAAGACGTGTTCCTGAGCACCGTCTCGGGGGAAGCAGAGCATGGCACTTCCTAACCTCCTGCGCCTGATGTACCGCAACTTCCGGGTGAACACCGACCCCGGCTCGTTGGTCATCCTGATCGGCCTTCCCGCCCTCTACCTTGTCTTCTTCGGGTTTGGTTTCTCCTCGCTGGGCGGTGGGGGAACGAAAGGGACGAGCTACCTGAGCTTCCTGACCCCGGGCATCATGGCCTTCCAAGTGGTCATGGCGGGCACCGTCGGTGGGAGCATCCTGTGGGCCGACCGGCGCTGGGGGATGCTCGCCCAGTTGCTCGTGAGCCCCTTCACCCGTCTGGAGTACCTCCTCGGGATCATGCTCACCTCCGTCCTGATGGGGATCGCCGGGGCTTTCACGATGCTCGTGGTGGCCCTGGCCCTTCTCGGCAGCGTCCCCGTCGGAGGGTTCGGACTCGGGATCATCGTGGTGACCCTCATCCTCGGCTCGATCCTCTTCGGTTCCGCCATGCTCTTCATCTCCGCCCTGGTCAAGTCCAGCAACGCGTACAACAGCATCCAGGTCCTGATGATCTTCATCGTGAACTTTGCGAGCACCGTCTTCTATCCGGACAGCCCCAGCCTTCCGCTCCCGATCCAGGTGCTCTTCGCTGTGAATCCCCTGACCTACGTTGCCGACATCGTGCGGGACTCCTACTTCGGGCTGCTCACCGTGACCGACGCCTACCGGCTCCTCCTCCTCACGGTGGAAGCCGTCGTACTGCTCTACGTGGCGACCCGGGCGTACATGCGCTCCGATGTTTCGATGAAGTGACGCGGGGGATCTCCCCCGGCCCCACCTAGCGCTGCGGAGACCCTCAGAGGTGGAGGGTTGCCAGGTAGCCCACCAGGTTGTTCGCGACGACGAGGTAGACGAACAGGATGCTGATGGTGTTAACCACCTTGATGAGCGGGTTGATGGCGGGTCCGGCCGTGTCCTTGGTCGCGTCCCCGACGGTGTCGCCGACGACGGCGGCCTTGTGGGCATCCGAGCCCTTGCCTCCGAAGTTCCCGAGCTCGATGTACTTCTTGCCGTTGTCCCAAGCTCCGCCCCCGACGGTCATGAAGATGGCCAGGGGGAGTCCCGAAAGGATGACCCCGAAGAGGAGCCCGGCCACTGCGGTGGGTCCCAGGAGGAATCCGACGGCCAGAGGGGTGACGACCGCGATGGCGGCCGGAAGGACCAGCTCGCTGATCGCCGTCTTGGTGACGATGTCCACGCAGGGGCCGTACTCGGGCCGGGCGGTGCCCTCCATGATGCCCTTGATCGTGCGGAACTGGCGGCGGACCTCCTCGACGACGGCCTGGGCGGCTGTGCCCACGGCCCGCATCAGGAAGGCGGTGAAGAAGAAGGGCAGGGTGGCCCCGATGATCAGACCGATGATCACGAGAGGCTGGTTCACGGCCAGGGCCTGCAGTTGGCTCGCCGGCGCGTTGGGGAAGGCGGCCTGGTAGTACGCTGCGAAGAGGACCAGTGCGGCCAGGGCGGCCGATCCGACGGCGTAGCCTTTGGTGACGGCCTTTGTGGTGTTGCCCACCGCGTCAAGGGGGTCGGTGATCTTCCGGGCCTCCGGCGGCAGTTGGGCCATCTCCGCGATCCCTCCCGCGTTGTCGGTGATCGGGCCGAACGCATCGATCGAGATGATCATTCCCGTGGCAGAGAGCATGGAAGCCGCGGCGAGGCCGATCCCGTAGAGCCCGAAGTGCCCCGGGTCCGTGCCCACGGGCGCGTAAAGGTACATGACACCGTAGGCGGCGATGATCCCAGCGACGATCGAGAGCGCGGGGATCAGGACCGCCTCAAGCCCGACACTCATCCCCTCGATGACCACGGGGCCCGCCCCGCGCTGGGCAGCCTCCGAGATCGAGGTGACCGGGCGCCGTCCGGTCCCGGTGTAGAAGTCGGTGGAGTAGACGATCGCCAGCATGACGAAGAGCCCGGTCGCGCTGGCCACGAAGACCGCACCCCAGACCTCGGTCATGAAGACGTAGGAGAGCACACCCAGGCCGATGAGGCCCACGACGACCGTAACGATCAACCCGTTGTACAGGCCGCCCATGATGCTCCCGCCCTTCCGGATTCGCACGAAGGGGAAGGCCACGATAGTGGCCACGATCGACCAGGCCGAGATGATGAGCGGGAAGACGATCGCCCAGGCGAGGGCGTTCTTGACGTCGGTCAGGAGGAAGGCGAGGAGCATGGTGGAAACCGCGGTAACGACGTAGGTCTCGAAGAGGTCGGCCGCCATTCCGGCGCAGTCCCCGACATTGTCCCCCACGTTGTCTGCGATGACGGCCGGGTTGCGGGGGTCATCCTCAGGAATCCCCGCCTCGACCTTTCCGACGAGGTCGGCGCCGACGTCCGCCCCCTTGGTGTAGATGCCTCCGCCGACACGGGCGAAGAGGCTCATGAGGGACGCACCGAAGATGAACCCGGCCATCTCAAGGACATTCCCGTTGAAGCCGACGAAGAAGGCCACGAGGCCGAGGAGGGCGAAGCCGGCGACGGAGAGTCCCGTCACGGACCCGCTCATGAAGGCGAAGCGCATGGCGGCGTCAAGGCCCCGCTCGTGGGCGGCTGCCTTCTTCTCGGGGTCGGACTCCGCCTTTCCCTCGACCCGGGCGACGTTCGCCGTCCGGACGTTGGCGCGCACGCTCACATACATCCCCACGTAGCCTGCGAGGGCACTGCCGACCGCCCCCACGACGAAGCCGAGCGCCATGTGGGCGCTGAAGAAGGTGTCTCCCTGAGAGACACCGATGTTGTAGAGACCGACCAGGATGAGGACCGCGATGACCGCACCGACCATCGCGACGGTCTTGTATTCCCGGGTGAGGAAGGCCTCGGCCCCTTCCCGGATGGCCTTCGATATCTCCTTCATCTTGTCGGTTCCCTCATCCTCCCGGAACACCCGGTAGGTCTGGTAACCGGCGACTCCCAGAGCAAGCAATGCGGCCAGGAAGACGAAGAGCTCCACGATAGGCAGGGGTAGGGTCATTTTACACCGTCTTGGGTTCCCCCAAGGGCAACTCCAGAACGTTTTAACCTTTCCATGTCGCCCGTGAGGTGGACGTACAGACCGACGGCCACGAGCGCCAGGGGCCCGTCGGTGATAACCGTGGCCAAGTAGAAGGCGAACGGATCCTGCACCACGAAGAGCGCCCCGGCGGTGAGGCAGGAGGTGGCTTTCAACACCACAAGGATCCGCAGGTAGGGGCGGGGGTCCGCGGAGCGGGCCGCAAAGAACGAAGAGGCTGCGGCGGCGACCATGTAGGCGAAGGTGAAGACGAGCCACCCACCGAATGCGCTGGGGGCTCCGTCGGCTGGAACCCGCGAAAGGCCCAACCCCTTCCCGATCGAACTTGTGGTGGCCACGATCGTATCCGGGTAGGCCAGATAGAGCACTCCAAAGACGAGGAAGAGCAGGGAAAGGAAGTAGAGGACCAGCGAGGAGGGAAGGCAGAGAGGGGCCCACCCATCAGTGGGCGGAACCTGCGACCTTTTCTCTATGCCTTCCATTCCTTCTGCCATAACTCTGCGTTCCGTTCCGCCAGGGCGATGATGCTGATCATCGGATTCACGTGGGGAGAGCCCGGAAGAATGCTCGCATCCGACACCCCCAGCCCCTCTGTCCCCCAGACGATCCCCCTCTCATCGACCGCTCCGAGTTCCGGGTCCCCGGCCATTCGGGCCGTGCCCAACGGATGGAAGGCGAAGAGGTGCAGCTTGTCGCGTTCCGGGACGGGTAGGCGGTCCAGGTCCCCAGGGGAATCGACCACGCGTCCACCGCCCACGGGGAGGAAGACCTTCCGGGCCCCGGCCGAGAAGAGCAGACGGGCGGAGAGCAACATGGCCTTGTGGATACGCTGGACGTCGGAAGCAAGGAGGTCGTAGAGCATCCAAGGACGCCCCGAGGTTTCCGCGATCAGCTTTCCCTCCGTGTCCTCGCTCACCATCCCCCCCACGATCGCCCACCGGGAGACCGAGGGAAGATATTCCTTGTACGCCTGGCCCGCAACTGGGAGGAGCCCGGCGGTGCTGAGGATCCCCCTCGGTTGGAAGGTGGCCTCCAGCAGGATCCGTTCATCGGATTCCCGGACGAAGTAGGACTGAAGGACCCCCTCCCAGCCCTTGACCTCCTGGGGCATCTCCCCGGCCACCTCGAAGGAGGGATGAAGACGGAGGTGTCGGCCGCGGTGCCCTCGGGAGGAGCGGTCCCCCACCCGCGGCAAGAGGAGAGGGGTGTGGAGCGCCCCCGCGGCCACGACCACGTACCGGGCCCGCACCTCGAGAGTTCCTGCGGAGACCTGGGTGCGGGGATCGCGCAAAGTGGCCGCCACGACCCACGACCCCCCGGAACCACCCTCCCTCCGGATCCTGTGGACGGTCGCACCGGCCATGATATGGGCCCCCAGGGCGAGCGCCTGCGGAACATAGGAGAGGGCCATGCTCCGCTTGGCGTCCCGCGGGCAGCCGATGACGCATTCATCGGAACCGCGGCACCCCGGGGCGGGCCGGGGAATGATCCCGTGGTCAGGATGATGTAAGGCAATCGCCCCGTCCTTCAGGGTCCGGGCATTCCCCCCCAGGATATCCCAGGTCGGGGTCCCAACACCGAGGGTCTGTTCCGCCCGATCCAGGTACGGAGCCAGAGATTCCGGTGTCAACGACGGGAGATGGAGGTCCCGGGACCATTGACGGACCACCTCGGGGGGAGGCCGGAAACAGCTGCCGGAGTTGAAGACGGTGGTCCCGCCCACGGCCATGGCCTCCACCACCGAGACGATAGGTCGCCCAAGGGTGGTGAGGAGACCCCCGCCACGGTAGTGGCGCGCCATCCGCTGCAGCGGTGGCCCCGAAAAGTCCGCGCGGTTGTACGCCCCTCCTTCTTCCAAGAACAGGACCTTGAGCCCTGCGGCGGCGAGGACCTTGGCGGCGGGAGCTCCGCCGGCCCCGGTCCCCACGATGCAAACGTCGCACTCCCTCCGAACCTTCACTCCCACCGAAGCATGGGGGAGGACGGGAAGAGGAGGGGTTGGGGGACCCAGGTCGGACGTGGGAGCCGGCCCGACCCCAAGAGCGGAGCGGATCGGAGGGTGGGCCGTGTAGCTAGCCTCGATCAGGTGACGCAGGAGCTGCACGCTGCTCCCCAGCATCCCTCCCTTGTCGGAGAGCGAAACTACGTGGTCCGCCGCCTCGTCCGGCGAGAGGGAGGAAAGTCGGCGTCCTTTGGGAGAAAAGAAGGCGGAGAACTCCAGGGACCAAGCCGCACTTCGCACCAGGAGTTCGGAGACCCGGTCCCCCTGCCGCGCCAGGGCCTCGATTTCCTGCGGCACCTCGAGCTCGCCGGCCCCCGGGGAGATCTTCCCTCCGGGGGGAATGAGCGCCGCGCAAAGGTGCTCCAGAGGGATCTTCATGCCGGGGACTCCAGCAGGGTCTTGAGCCGTTGGAGAGACTGCTCCGTCTCCGTCCGTACTCGCGTTCGGAAGACCAGCAGATCCAGCAAGGTGCCAAGCGGACCGTACGGAAGCCCGTACTTCACTCCAAAGAGCACTTCGGTGCCTCCCGGGACATCGCGGAGTTCGCAGGAGTCCACGAAGGTGCGGAAGGGAGGGGGGCCTGGTTCCTCCTTTCGGATCTCGGAGCGGTCCGGGATCATCCGGTCCTCAAAGCTCGTCGGAGGATCCCACCCCGAGACCTCCTGGACCCAGGAGAACTGCCGTCGACCGAGCTTGGCTCCCAGCACCAGATGCGACCCCCGCCGGATGGGGAGGGGGGCCGTGTGCCGGGCGCTCCGGATGGAGCCGTGCCACTGGGGAGCGTTCTCCCCGTTGGATATGAAATCGAAAACCTTCTCGCGCGGCGCCCTGACCGTGATCCGGAAGGACAGGGCTGCCAAGGGATCGCCACCTACAAAGTGGCGGCCTTGATGTCGGTGATATCCCCGTCGGAGAGTCCCCGCATGCTCTTCCCGTCACGCCGCCAGTGAACGGCACCGCCCCGGAAGACCACCACCGTGGGGATGACCTCGAGATGGAAGGACTCCCACAGAGGGTTCTCCGAGTCGGAGACGTCGGCCCAGGCCAGGGTCCCCTTCACCTGCCCTTCCAGTTTCTCAAACTTGGGGCGGAAGGCGCGGCAAAACCCGCACCACTCGGCACCGAAGCACACGACCCAGTCACCACTCTTTCCCAAGTTGTTCCCAGTGAAATCGGAGGGCACGACGGACTCCATGCCCTTCCGAATGAGGAGGTGCTAATAATCCTAGTCCCGACGGGGGCGGCCGCTTCCTGGGTCGCATGGAACGACAACCAACATATATCGGAGCGGACCCTCGGTCTTTTGATGGGCTCCTTCGCACTTGACACCACCATGGTTCCCCGCGGGGACCAGCCCGAGGCCATCGCCGGCCTCGTGGAGGGCCTCCGGAAGGGAGAACGCTACCAGACCCTTCTCGGGGTCACGGGCTCCGGGAAGACCTTCACGATGGCGAACGTCATCGCCGCCTTCGACCGCCCCGCCCTCGTGATCTCCCCGAACAAGACCCTTGCCGCCCAGTTGACGAGCGAGTTCCGGGCCCTCTTTCCCCAGAACGCGGTCGAATACTTCGTCAGTTACTACGACTACTACCAGCCGGAGGCCTACGTCCCCGCAACGGACCTCTACATCGAGAAGGACGCCTCGATCAACGAGGAGATAGATCAGCTCCGCCACCGGGCGACCCAGGCTCTCCTCACCCGGAGGGACGTCATCGTGGTCGCTTCCGTCAGCTGCATCTACGGCCTTGGCTCCCCGGAGGAGTACCGCTCGAGCATCACGGAGTTCCGGATTGGAGACACGTGGAGCCGGAAGGACCTCCTGGCCAAGCTCGTCTCCCTCCGGTACGAGCGCAACGACGTGGAACTTGCCCGGGGACGGTTCCGGGTGCGCGGTTCCACCCTCGAGATCATGGATACCATCTCCCGGGTCTACCGCCTCTCCTTCTCCGGGAACACCCTGGACTCGCTCGTGGAACTGGAGCCCACGACCCGCGAGGAGATCGGCCATCCTCCGGCGATCGCGATCTTCCCGGCCACCCACTTCGTTACCCCCGCAGACCAGCTGGAGGAGGTCCTGGGAGAGATCCACAAGGAGCTCACCCAGCGGGTGGGAGAACTCGAGCTGCTGGGCAAGCACATCGAGGCGGCCCGGCTGAAGAGCCGCACGGAGTACGACATGGACATGATCCGGGAGACGGGGTACTGCAGCGGGATCGAGAATTACTCCCGATTCTTCTCAGGCCGGCCACCCGGGGAACCCCCCTTCACTCTCCTGGATTTCTTCCCAGAGGACCGGTTGACGTTCCTCGACGAGTCTCACGTCACCCTTCCCCAGCTGCGGGGCATGTACGAAGGGGACAGGACGCGGAAGAACAACCTCGTGGACTTCGGATGGAGGCTCCCCTCGTGCCGGGACAACCGTCCCCTCAAATGGAACGAATTCCTGACCCACACCCCGAGCGCCATCTTCGTCTCCGCCACCCCGGGACCCCTGGAACGAAAGCTCAGCGGGCAGGTGGTCGAACAGGTCATCCGGCCCACCGGTCTCGTCGACCCGCCCATCGAGGTCCGCCCGTTGGCGGGCCACGTCAACGACCTTCTCGAAGAGATGCGTAGGCGGGTGGCCCGCAAGCAGCGGTGCCTCGTCACTACGCTCACCAAGGCGACGGCCGAGGACCTGGCGAACCACCTTGCTTCGAAGGACCTCAAAGTGCGCTACCTTCACTCGGATGTGGAGACTCTGAAGCGGATCGAGGTGATCCGGGATCTGCGACTGGGGAACTTTGACATCCTGGTCGGCGTCAACCTGCTCCGAGAGGGTCTCGATCTTCCGGAGGTCGGCCTCGTGGCGATCCTCGACGCCGACAAAGAGGGGTACCTCCGATCCGAGACCTCCATCATCCAGACGGCGGGCCGGGCCTCGCGGAACGTCGAGGGGAAGGTCATACTCTACGCGGACCGGATGACGGGCTCGATGGAACGGGCCATGCAGGAGACCGCTCGGCGCCGGCAGAAACAGGTCGAGTACAACGAGAAACACGGCATCATCCCGGCGACCGTCATCAAGGAGGTCCGTAGCCTTCTCGCACCCGGGGAGGCCGTCTCCTCCGGGGACCTGTCCGTCTCGGGGCTGGGAAAGTACTGGAAGGACAAGCTGCCACTACTCATCGCGAACATGGAGGAGGAGATGCACCTCGCGGCCGAGCAGCTCGAGTTCGAGGAGGCCGCCCGGATCCGGGACCGGATCCGGAAGCTCGTTGAGACCTCGAAGACCGCGTACGCCCTCCGGAAGCCCTCCGAGCGAGAACGGCGGGGGCCCTCAGTGTCCAGGGAAGCCACGTGACCTCGGGGCGATCCAAGCCCAGCCGACGACCGGGGCGGAGCCGTACGAACTACTTCCAGGCGGGTTCTTGGAAGGTGCCCTTCCTCACCTTCACGGCGCCGTTCTTCAGCTCCGCATGCAGGTACCCTCCTGCCGGCAGGCGCAGCCAGGAATCTGCGGGAGAATCCATGGGCTCGCTGGCCACCAGCAGGGTGTCCCCGGATTCCCGATAGCACATCTCGTAGTAGGGACGGTCACCACCACCCAACGCCTTGCCGTGGTCCCCATGGAAGTTGCAGAAGGCCCACAGCTCGTGCGGCGTGCGGGAGAAGAGGATGTTCATCCCCCCGTAGGGACCTTCGTCGGACCTTCCCTGAGCTTGCCAGACCTCGCGGAGGTCGACCAGAGAAGCTTCGTAGGCCCGCGGGACGCTGCGGTCCTTCTCGATCCGATGGAGAAGGAGGTAGAAGAAGACCTCCGAGTCGTTGATCCCCAGCGGGGCCTCGGAGTACTCCCCAAGGAAGGGGCGAGTCTCCTGCGGAAAGGGGATCCACCCGTTGTGGAGGAAGAGGGCGCTCCCGTGCGCGAAGGGCTGGCTGTTGAGCGGCCCGTGGAGCTTCGTCTTGGGGAGGTCCATCGGATTGCTCGCCTTGCGGAGGTGCCCAACCACGAGCGATCCTCTCGCCTTCTGGGCGGCCGCAAGGAAGGCCTTCCTCTCCTTGGGGCGGAACGCCCCGAGGTCACCCTTCTTGACCTCGGCCCGAGCATCCTCGTACCAGCCGATCCCCCACCCGTCGTCTTGGAGGCGCTTCGGGTCGGCATCCGCTTGCCGGAGGAGGGAGTTCTCGGAATGAACGAGGTACTCGGAGGCTTTCGTACCGCTCGCAGACAGCATGCCAAAGAGACGACACATGGTTGGATTCCTCTTCTCGGACCCTTCACGCCCAGAGAGGGCTTCCCAGACTTTCGCGGTCTCCGCTCGACGCCGGATACGGGCAGTTTTGCGTTGGGTCTTCCATGGTCCGCGAACCCCCCCTAGCCCGCAACCTATAAGAAATTCCCCGCCGTGGAAAACCGTTTCCACTCGACCTAAACGATTAAATAGGGGATGACATACTTAGTCAAGGTAGCAGACAAATGTCAGACACCCCCGTGACAGAACCCCCTACATTGTCTGACGCGGAGACCGGAGGCTACCCCCCATGTATCTAAAGAAGCTAAGGCTGCACAACTTCAAGTCTTTTGCCGGGACGACGGAAGTGCCTTTCTCGACGGGATTCACGGGTGTGGCGGGCCCGAACGGGATGGGCAAGTCGAACATCTCGGACTCGATCCTCTTCGTTCTAGGCCCACCGAGCTCCAAGGCGCTCCGGGCCGACCGGCTGACGCGCCTCTTCTTCGACGGTGGGAAGACGGGCAAGCCGGCCACCGAGTGCGAGGTCTCGCTCATCTTCGACAACACGGACCGGGCACTGGCGATCGACATGGACGAGGTCGAGTTCACGCGTTACGTCAAGCTCGCCCCGGGCAACCCTGACGGATACTACTCATACTTTTACGTGAATGGCCGACGGAGCACCCAGGGAGAGATGGACGCCCTGCTCTCCAAGGCCCGGCTCTCTGCCGACGGGTACAATATCGTCCAGCAGGGAGAGATCAACCGGATCATCGTGATGTCCCCCCTGGAGCGCCGGGGACTTCTGGAGAGATTGGCCGGGATCGCCCAGTACGACGACGATCTTGCCCGGGCGGGGGAGAAGCGGACCAGCTTGGAAGCGAACATGACCCAGATCGCCACCCTCCTGAGCGAAGTGGAGCGGCATCTGGCGGAGCTCGACGGGCAGCGGACCCAGGCATTGCGCTTCAAGGACCTCAGCGACCAGAAGCGGCGCTACGAGTCCGCCCTAGCCCACATGAACCTCTCCCGGCTCAAGGCCGATGTTTCCACCAACGAGAAGCGCCTCGACGACATCTCGAATGACATCACGAAGCTCAAGGCGCGCCTCGAGGAGCTGCGGACCGAGCGCTCGCGACTGCAATCTGAGATCAACGGCCTCGACGCCGAGATCGCCAAGAAGGGTGGAGAAGAGGCACTGAAGATCAAGCAGGAGAAGGACAAGGCGACCCTCGATGTCGGAAGCCTGGACATGGCTCTCGAGAAGGAGCAGGAGAATCAGGCCGCCCTCTCGAAGGAGAAGACCTCCCTCGATAAGGAACTCACCGACCGACGCAAGTCCATCGAGGAGCTCAAGAAGAAGGCCGAGGCCCTCGCTTCGGACGTAGACGCGATCGAGAAGAGGGTCCAAGCCCACACCCAGGCGCTCTCTTCCACCGGGGACTCGAAGAACATCTCCCAGAAGGCGGCGGAACTCAAGAAGGCCGTCTTCCTCAACGAGAAGGATCAGCAGACGAAGCAGACCGCCTGGCAGGAGGCCCTGCAGAGCCTGGAATCCAAGAAGGCGGAGATTTCCTCCGCGGAGCGGGAACTCGCCCTTGCGGAGGAGGAGCTCAAGAACCAACAGGCCGAGGTCAAGGACCTCGAGTTCCGTGTCCGGGACGCTTCCAACAGCCGCAAAGGGAGCGAACAGAACGTCGGAGCGTTGACCCAGGAACTCCACCAACTGAAGGCCAAGGAGCGCAATCTCTCCGCCCATGCAGACGATCTCGCCCGGGAGCTTCTCGAACTCAACCGTTCCTATTCGGCTCTGGATGCGAAGCTGAAGGAACGCGGGGCCCAGGGTGGCTCACTGGCCCTCGCCACGGACTTCCTCCTGACCCAAGGGAACTTGGGCAAGATCAGCGGGATCCGGGGAAAGGTCGAGGACCTGCTCAGCTTCGATTCCGAGATCGCGACCGCCGTCTCCATCGCAGGAGGCAACCGGCTCCAGTCCCTGGTGGTCGATACGGATGCGACGGCCCAGGCCTGCATCGAGCTCCTCAACCGGGAGAAGAAGGGCCGGGTCACTCTCCTTCCCCTCAACAAGATGCTCCCCGTCCGCCCGAAGGGCAAGTCCCTCGTCGTCCAGAAGGCCCCGGGATGCAAGGGCTTCGTGCTGGACCTCGTGAAGTACGACGGGGCCCTTGAATCCGTAATGTCCTACGTCTTCGGTGAGACGCTGGTCATGGACTCCCTCGAGAACGCCCGCAGGGCGATGGGAGGTGTCCGCCTGGTAACCCTACGCGGAGAGCTTATCGAGGCCTCCGGCGCCATGACGGGAGGATCCCTCGGCCAGATGGGCAAGGGCAAGCAGGAGAGCATGGCGACCCTGCGGAACATCTCCGAGAGCCTCGGGAACAAGACGGCCGAGGAAGCCCTCGTCAAGTCCGAACTCAAGACCGTCTCAGAACGCCTCCGCCAGGTCGCGGAGGAGCTCGCTCGTCACTCCGGGGAGGTCTCGGGAAACGCGAATGCCCTGGACGACCTCGCGAAGGACCTGCAGCGGGGCAAGGAGAAGCTCAAGGGCACCGAGCAGCGCGTCAAGGAACTCACCTCCCGCACGGGACAACTCCAGAAGGACACGGCCGAAGCGGAGAAACTCTCTTCCGAGCTCAACGCCGCCCTGGAGGAACTGAAGGTTACGCACAGTTCGCTGGAGAAGCAATACTTGGAGAACCTTCCCTCGGCCCTGGGGTCCAAGATGAAGAAGCTCCAAGAAGAGGGAGAGCAGTTGGGCAACGAGCGGGTTCGCCTTCACCGGGAACTCGAAGCGGCCACAACTTCCCTCGCCTCGAACAAGGAGGCCCTCTTGGCCCGCCAGAAAGAGTTCGGGGAGCTCGAGAAGCGGCTCACGGCCAAGAACTCCGAGATCAAGAAGATCACTTCGGACCTCGCCGAAGCCAAGGAGCGGCTGGCCGCGATCGAGAAGGTCGTCGACAGCCAATCCCACGCCTCGAAGGCCCTCGCCTCGAAGAAGGATGAGCTGACGAAGAAGCTCACCGAGGTCTCGACGGACGAAGGCCGTTCCTCCACCAAGCTGATGACCCAGGAAGGGCTCTACGCCGACTTCCAGATCCGGCTTCAGACCGCGAGGAAGGCCGTCGAGGATGCACTCTCCGCCTCGAAGGATCTCCCCGAGCCCGAAGCCGACGTCAAGGGGAAGAGCCTCGATGAGATCCGCCGGAAGATCGAATCCCTCACCGCGGACATCACCGCGCTCGGCGCGGTGAACACCCTCGCTCTCGAGCAGTACGATGCCGAGAAGAAGCGCATGGACGAATTCCACGAGGAGGTCCAACGCCTCAAGGACGAGCGCGAGGGACTCATCTCCCTCGTGGCCCAGCTCGAGGACAAGAAACGGGTCCGCCTGTCGGAGGTCATCCAGGGCGTCGACCAGGGGTACCGCACGATCTACGCGGAGCTCTCGGCGGGCGGAGAGGGAGAGCTTGAGATGGAAGACCCCAGCGACCCGCTGAAGGGCGGTCTCCTCATCCGCGCGCGCCCCCTCGGCAAGAAGGCCGCCCGCCTGGAGCAGCTTTCGGGAGGGGAGAAGTCCCTCGCCTCGCTCGCCTTCATCTTCGCCCTCCAGCGCTATGACCCCTCGCCCCTCTACGTCCTGGACGAGGTCGACATGAGCCTGGACGGGATCAACGCGGAGAACATCGGCCGGATGCTCCGCCGGAACTCGACGAAGGCCCAGTTCATCGTGATCTCGCTACGGAAGGTCACGCTCAAGTGGGCCGAGCATCTCTTCGGTGTCACGATGCGCGGTGACGGGATGTCCCGGGTCGTGGGTCTCCGCCTCGACGATATCGTCGATGTCGACGAGCGGGAGCTTGCCAAGGTCGCCCAGCACGAGAACATGGCCCCTAGACCCCAACAGGGAGAGGCGGCATGACGGTCTCCGAGCAGGAAGCGAAGGAGCTCGCCCTCAACGCTTCCCCGGTCTCCCGGGAGGCGGCGCAGCACGTACTGGAGTACCTTTCCTGGAACAAGGCCCTGATCGGCGAGGACCTTGCGGCTTCCGAACGGCTCGACCGCTACCTCGGGATGGTCAAGAGCCTCCGCGAGGGGCTCCACGTGGTGATCGAGGACCCCTACGAGAAGGCGACCGCGCTCCTCTTCGAGCTCGTCCTCTCTGAGGAGTTCAACCCCTGGGCGATCGATCTCGTCCGCTTCACCGAGCTCTACGTCGACCGGATCAAGATCGCGGGGATGGATTTCCCCGTGGCGGGCCGCCTCCTCTACATGGCCTGGAACATCCTCTTCCTCCAATCCAAGGTCGTACTGGACTCCCACCAGGAACCCTCCCCCGACGTAGCCCTGTCCGGGAACGACGGGCCGATCGACGAGGGGTACCTGGCGGACATGACGACCGCCGAGGAGATCGATGCCACCTCGGCCATCCTCACCACGGACGCTCCTCCCTTCCAATCGATGGTGCGCCACTCGGAGACCCGCCCGGTCAGCCTTATGGAACTCGCCAAGGCGTTCCAGGAGGCCGAGAACGAGGCGCGTATCGCCCTCGAGGCCGAGCGGACCCGGCAGATGCTCCGGGTCGAGCAGGGGAAGGCCCACGAGGTACTGGTCCATGGAGAGGAGGTCCCCATCGTCGACCTCCACGCCGTCTGGCTGGTGGCCCAGAAGCACGCCCTCGGGGAGTCGTTCCCTATGACGGAGGTACTCGACGGGGTGGATTCCCGGGAGAAGGTGGTCTCCCTCTTCCTCTCCCTGCTCTTCCTGGTCCGGGGCGGTGCCGTGGACATCCGCCAGAAGACGATCGGCAACGGAACCCTCGAAATCCTCCGCCTGGTCGAAGAGATGGACCCGGCGAGGATCCTCATCGGGGAGACCCAGCCCAGCGGGGTGCCCGGCCGTGCCAACTGAGCCGGCTCCGGAAGTGGAGACGGGCAAGGACCCGCTGCTCCTCAAGATCGAGGCCCTCCTTTTCGCGGCGGGAAAGCCCCTCACGGTCCATCAACTGGCCGCCTCCCTGGGGAACGGGGAGTGGAAAGACGTGCAGGAGGGGCTGAAGCGCCTCCACCGCATCTATTCCTCCCGTCTCACCGCTCTCGAGGTGACCCGGGCGGGCGACGGCTGGGTGATCCAGGTCCGGAAAGCCTACCTGCCGACGGCCCGGACCGTGGCCACTCCGGAGCTTCCCCGCCGGCTCCTCAAGACCCTCGCGCTCATCGCCTACCATCAACCGGTCCTGCAGAGCCGCCTCATGCGGATGCTGGGCGACAGCGTCTACGACGATGTGCCCCGGCTCCGCGACCTCGGCTTCGTGCGGGCGAGCGAGAAGTCGAACACGCTCGAACTCTCGACGAGCAGCCGTTTCGCGGAGTACTTCGGCTTCGATACCACGGACAAGGCGAAGCTCAAACGCCTGCTCGGGAAGAACCTCGGCATCCCGGAGACACCGGGGAAAGAGCCGGAGGAGGAGTCCTCCGAGCCGGCCCCGGAGGGTGGCCCGACGGCCCCTACGCCTGGGGCAGAAGGCGCCTGATCTCCTCTTGACCGGCCCGCAGCTTCTCCAGCGCAGACTTGTAGTCGCCCCGGGTCTTGAGGCTCACCGCCTCCTCCATGAGCTTCGTGACCGAGACGGTGTCGATGCTATCCGCCTCGGCCTGCTCGGTGAGGGAGACCAGGATGCTCTGGAGGTTCATGAGCTCGGTCTGCCAGCCCTTCCGGTTGTTGAGCTCGTTCTCGGCGTCCATGAGCGTACGGGCCGAGCGCACCGGTTCCCCGGAGGAAAGGAGCCGTTCGGACTCGGCAACGAGCTCCTCCATCCCGGTCGTCGAGACGTTGAGCTGGTCCCGGGCCCGTAGGATCCTTTTGCGGAAGTCCTTGGCCTTTGCCGGCACGGATTCGCGGATCATGGCGTCGAGCATGAGGAAGGCCTGCCCGAGCTTCCCGGTGGCCCCGTCGAGGTCGTCCCCCTGGACCGCGGTCTTCGCCTCCGAGATGCGCTCGATGATCGGGGTGAAATCCAGTCCCAGCCGTTCGATGACCATGCCCAGCTCGGCCAGGCGGTCCGCTTCGGCATCGACGTAGGACGTGAGGAATTTGTCCACGTCGGTCTTGAGCGTCTTCCACTTCTCGGCCACGGAGCTCAGGCGATTCTCCCGCAGACTGTCCATGACCACGTCGATCTGGACCATGAGCTCGCGGGCCTTGTCCTCCTGGAAGCTGTCGGGGACCCGGTGGATCCGCTCGGCTTGCTTGTGGAGGAATTTGACCGTGGCCTGGGTGACCTCTCGGAAGGCCCGGTCGATGGCCAGGGCCATCGTCTGGTAGTCCTCGTGGGTCTTCGCCTGGTGAGCTCCATCGAGGGCGACCTTGAGGCGCTCGTGGGTGGCATCGTCCAGGGGGAAGAGGTCAAGGAACGCCGAGGCCTCGCCCGTCATCCGGGTGAACTCGTCCTCGACCCGGCCCCGAAGCTCCTCCCAGGCCTGTCGCGACAGGGCCTCGGCCTCCGCGTACTTTCCCGAGGCGATGCCCTCCTTGGCTTCCTTGAGGTGATTCTGCCCGAGCTCGATGCCGAATCCCGAGGCGACCTCGAAGAGCTCGGCCACCCGCCGGTAGGCCATGTTGGCCCGCCCGAAGAGCTTCTGGGCCCCTTGCAACCGGTCGCTCCCCCGGAGCACCAGGTCGAGGACGTCCGCGTACTGGCCCTCGTCAAAGCCGCGTTTCGCCTCCGAGATGTCTTGGGAGAGCTCGGGGCAGATGAGCCCCGACTTGAACGCTTCGCTCACTTTGGATTCGAGGATCCCGAGCGAGTTCTGGGCGATGGAATGCTGGAGTTCGATCCGCTCGAGCTCGCTCTCCGCCTTCCCGATGAGCTGGAGGATGTCCGCCGTGTTGTTCGTGGCGATCTTGTTCCGGGCCTGCACCACGTAGTTCTCGGCCGTCATCGTCAGCGTCCCATCCATCTTGGCGCGCATGATGACGTTCTGCAGATTGGCGATGAGCTGGTTCAGGTGGTCCTTGACCAGGATGAGGGCCCCGCTCCGGACCTCTTGGGCCAGTTCGAGGGCGGCGGCGAACTGGGTGGCGGCGATCTTCGTGGAGATCTCTTCGGTCCGGGCCTGATAGGTGAGGACGTCGAGGTTCATCATCTCGGCCTGGGCCACGATGTCCCGGGCACCTGCGAGAGCTTTCTGGGCCGCTTCCTGAAGGGCCCGGTTCTGCGAGAACTGGTTGCGGACCTCGGCCAGGATCTTGGCGACGCCGACGGGGGCGGGGGACTTCATCTTCTCCGCCGCCTCGTTCAACATGCCTTCCGCCTGCCGGATGTCGATCCCCTCTTCGCTCGCGATCTTGAGCTCGGCGCGGATGGAAGTGATGGACTCCTCGAGGACGGGTCGTACCTTGTCGATGACCCTGCCCATGAGCTCCTCGGCGACGAGCTGCCCCTTGGAAGGGTTCGCCCCCTCAAGCTCGTGCGACAGCCCTTCGACCCGTTCTTCCCACTCGGCGGTGTGGACCCCGAGCACCGCCATTCCTTCCAGCACGCCCCGGAGCTGGGCGAGGAGAGTCTGGCCGTCCGTCCGCACGACGAGCTCCTCCAGATTCCCCTGGACCTCGGCGAGGATGGCCTCGGCATTCTCGAACGAAAGGGCCTGGTAGGCCTCTCGGACGCTCGCGATCTTCGCCGTCACGGCCCTCAGTTGCTCGACCGGGGCCCCCCGCTTCCGCAGGCTGGTCATCTGGGCCACGGTCTGCCCGATCCGCTCGACGATCCGTTGGGATCGCTGCTGGATGGTGACCACTTCCTCCTTGGCCTTGAGGGCCGTTTGATAGGATTCGAGATACCGTCCCGCCTGGAAGGCCTCCCGGGCCTGGTCCTGCATCTGCTTGACCGCAGGGGGCTCGGAGATCATGCGGGAGACCTCGACGATCGCCAGCTTGGCGCCGGCCAGCGCATCCTCGGCCCGGGACATCGCAAGCTGTGTCAGCTTGCCCGAGAAGTCCTGGGCCGACCGGAGGGCCCGCAGGAAGTTTCCCGTGTCCAGGATCTGCCGGATGTCGTTGACCTCCCGCTCAAGGTCTTCGGTGGCGACCCCCATGGCCTGGAGGTTCTTGAGACCGGTCTCGAGCTCCTCGATCGCCCGTCCCACCTCGGAGGCAAGGGTAATGGAGACCGACTTCTCGACCCGTCCCAGGGCCTCCATGGAGGCAAGGTACTGCTCGATGTTCTCCGGTTGGGTCTTCACCTCGGCCACCAGCCCTTCGACGGTCTTGCGGGCCGCCTCGTTCGTCAGGGCATCGAGGTCCGCGTTCAGGGCTTCCACGTGCCGTAGGACGCCCTCCCGGACGGGGGACTGCAACTTCAGGTTGATGTCCGAGATCAGCTCCAATGCCCCGGGGATGTTCCCCGAAGAGAGCAACATCTTCAGATCCTCGATCCGGCCCTTCGCCTCCGGGGGTACCATGAACCCCCGCTCCTCCATCTGATGGAGGCAGCGATCGGCCTGATCGATCTGCCCTTTGAAGAAGGCCGTGCTCTGGCGGCCGAGGAGCTTTGCGCCCTCCCGGAGGATGCCCTTGACCGCGGAGAACTCCCCCTTCGCCGCCGCGGCCTGGGCCTTGGTCGTGACCTCTTGCAGATCGACCACGGAGAGCCCCGCCACCTCGAGCTTGAAGAGGAGGGAACGGTACTCCTCGATCTCGTTGCGGGCGATCTCCACGTCCTCGAGGAGTGTCTTCGCCCGCTCCAGCGTAGCCGAGGAGGCGTCGATCGCCCGAGCGTAATCCTTGGCGTTGAGGAGCGCCCGAGTGTGGTTCATGCCCTCGACGAGCCCGTCGATGGGCCGGCCCATGGACCGGGCTTCCTCTAGATAGGGGCGGATCTCCTCCACCTGGCTGAAGATAACACGGAGGAGCGGACCTTCCACCATCTGCCCCAGTCGGGCGATCGCACTCACCGCCTCCCCGGGAGAAATGGTCGGAAGATTCTTGCCGAGGGCCTCGATCTCGGCGGAGACCGCACCCACATCCGTCCCGCCCTCCCGCATGCGATCGACCACCGCCTTGAGCTTCTCCAGGCGGCCCGTGAACTGCGGCAGGAGCTTCTCCCGAAGCTTCTCTAGTGATTCCGAGATGCGGTTTCCGCGGGCATCGATCTCGCTGAATCGGACCTCCGAAACCCCGGCGAGGAGCTGTTCGGCGCCCTCGGGGTCGACCCCCTCGTCCTTGGCGACCTGGGCGGCCCTCTTCAGCTCTTCGGAGAGCGAAGTGAGCTTGTTGCGAAGATTCGGAAGACGGGCGGTCGATTCGCGCTCGATACATTCAGAGGCCTGGGGAAGGTCGTTCTTCTCGATGAGGTCCAGGCAGGCTTGGAGGGTCTTCTTGGCCCCTTCGACCTCGTCCGCGGGAAGCGACCACTTGAGGACCGCATCCACGCGTTCGTTGAGGAGAGACCCCGCCTTCTCCTCGACACCGGAGAGGGTCCTCTCGACCTGGAGCGCCTCCTGGAAGGAATCTTCGAAAGATCCGTCCTGTGACATGCGCACGGCCTTCTCCAGCCCATCCCCCAGCCCCATGGTGTCGGGGATACCCAGAGAGATGAGGTCGGTCCGGCGCTTGGTCAGCTTCCCGACCCGGTCGGAAACGTCCTCCTTGAGCGCAGTGGAGATGTCCTCGACCAGAGTTACCGCGAGGTGGTCGGCTTCTCCCCAGGAAGAGGGGACGGCCAGTTTATCAATTTCCGATTTCCGTTCTTCGAGGTTTTTGAACTCGACGTGGAATTCGGTCAGCAGATGGAGGAGCTTGTCGAGCTTGGATTTCGAGGACTCGTAGGCGCCTTTTTGGCGCCGCATCTCCTCGACCTTCTGCACCAGATTTCTCTGGCGCAGGAATTCGCTACCTCCCAAGCCCGACATGGATCGCAACCCTGAATGCCAGAGGGGTATTCAAGCTCTGGCAATTCGCGTTCAATCTACTTGGATCATCCGCTTTCCCATCGTTGAGATGTACGGAATTTCCTGCCCCGGACGGACCTTCTCTCGGTGGGACTCTTGGATGGGCATCGTGAACGTCTCGTACGTCTCCATGTCCATGAGTTGCACCTCTCCCTCTCCGAGGGAGAGCACCTGGGCCGTCCTCTTGTTGATGATCGGGACCTGTACCTTGTGCTTTACCGGGTAGACGACGGAACGTTTCGCCCCATCGAAGATGCCCACGACGTCGATACGGGCCTTCGCTTCACCGTGCTTCCCGGGTTTTGAGGTCTGGATCGACAGAATCTTGCATGGCTCGTTGTCCACCATCACGTATCTACCTTCCTTGAGCTCCCTAACCTCAGCCTGAGTCCATGCCATCCTGCTTCCACCTCCCAGTCAGGGAGGAGACAGGGGATAAAAAGCCAACTGCCCGTGAGCGAAGCTCCGCGCCCGGTTCCCTTGGAAGCGGCCGCTGACCAGAGATTCCCCCCGAGGACCCTCGATAGGAATGGCCTGAGTTTCTGGAAGGGTGGCGCGGGAAGGTCTTGCCGGCGGTACAGAGGGCGGCCGGGGAAAAGATGGAGAGTGTATAACAAAAATTTAAATAGTAGGAAAACATTTGTATAACGGCATGGAACCAAAGGTGCTGGTGGGCGTTCGACTAACGGAGGAGGACCTCCACTCCCTCGACCGAATGAGTCGGTCCTGGGGGAAGGGAACTCGTTCCGATGTCCTTCGCGAGCTCATCCACCTCGCCGAAAGCCGCTGGCCCGCTGGGGAGGCCCAGCCCGAAATCCCGCCCAATCTGCTCGCCTCGCTGGAACGCTTGGTGGAGAACGGATGGGCCGTGGACCTCTCGGGTGCGCTGACCCTCGCGCTCGTCCGCGGCTTCGAGAAGCTCCGGGAGGACTACGCCACGATCGCCGAGGCCGGAAGGCAGAGCGCGGACGCGATCCACTCGGAGCGGCAGGCGCGGAGGAAGAGCACCGAAACTGGAGCCCGGTTCCTGCGAGGAAAGGAGTAAGATGTATCGCGGACCAAAAGCAAAGGAGCCTGCGCCCATGACGAACATCCTGGCCAAGTCGGACATGCTTGTCTGCCGTTTGTGCAACCTCGAGGCGGAGCACAACAACGTCCTTCGACTGAGCTATTGCCCCGTGCACGGGTTTGCAAGCCCTCTCGACTCCCGACCGGCGATGTCGCTCCAGTCCACCCGGACGCGGATCAGCGCCTATTCCTTCCAGAGCTCGAAGAACGGCTGGTGAATCGGGCCCCCTGAGGGCCCCGGCGGGAGGGATTCCGATCCCTTCCGTCTCCCACCATTTCTGAACCATTTCCCATGCTGCGGCCTTCGAGGGAAAAACGGGCCTCCCTCACCCCAAATCCCGAGCGTTTTTTCTACAGTCAGGCCTATATACCGATACGCATAAGGGTGGGAGGAAGGCACAAAAGCCATGGCAGAGAAACCACACATGAACCTGGTCTTCATTGGCCACGTCGATCATGGAAAGTCAACGA
>JAKAYL010000031.1 GCA_021809545.1 Thermoplasmata archaeon | reverse complement strand
AAGAGACCGCGATGGCCGGGAGCGAGTATCGCTCCTGGGAGGAGGTCAATGAGGCCTTCCAGAGGGCGGCGGCACTGATCAATCGGGAGCACAAGAGGCGGGGCAAACAATTCCGGGATACCCAGGATGGTCGGAGGAAACACCGACGACCGCTCTGGTCACGTCACTAGCGGTGGCCCCGAGTTCCTGCTCCTCGACCACCTGCCCTTCGGCCCGTTCGAACGCGTCGATGGAATGGGACTCCGCCGATTCGGAGCTGGTCCTCTTCGGGGGACATGGTACGAGCTTCGACAACGACACGTGGATCTTTTCGGGAGGTGCGTGGAGCGAGAGCATCTCATCCTCCCAGTGCGCCTCCCAGCCCTGTCCCTCGGCCCGCTTCGGAGCCTCGATGGCCCAAGCCCCCACGGGTTCGGGTGGGCTCGTGCTCTTCGGGGGGAACACCGCGTCCGGATACGTCAACGACACCTGGATCTTCTGGAAAGGGAGCTGGGTTTCCGCCCTCTCACCGTCCCAGTGCCTCCATGTGAGCTGCCCTTCCCCCAGAGCCGGCGCGGCGATGGACTTGGACCCCTATGCCAATGCGGTGGTGCTCTTCGGGGGAGAGAAGACCGGGGGAGTGCTCTCCGACACCTGGCTCTATTCGGGAGGTAACTGGACGGAGGAGGCCCTTTACGGACCCTCAGGGCGCTCCTATCCCTCCTTCGTGGTCGATCCGGCCCTAGGGGGCCTGTTGCTTGTGGGAGGCTTCTCCCCGTACGGGGCACTGCCCGATGTCTGGTCCCTCGGATCCGCCTTCACCGTCGATCTGCCTTCGGTGACCCCGGCCCCCTCCGATCTGGGGCAGACATTGCAGATGGCCGCCCTTTCCGGGGGAGGGGGTGCTGCTCTCCCCTCGTTCACCTGGCAGGGATTGCCTCCCGGCTGTGCGGCTCTCCCCGGCTCGGGCGCCTTCTCCTGCATTCCCACGCAGGCGGGTCAGTACTACGTGACGACTGTGGCGGTCCCCTCGAACGGACTTCCTGGAGCGACGAGCGACTTCCTACTCGTCACGGTGAACCCGGACCCCACCGTTTCCCTCCGAATGAACTCAACGACCGCGGTGCTCGGCTCGAACTTTTCGCTCGTGGCCCAGGTGACGGGGGGAACGACCCCGTACTCACAGTACCGGTGGTCCGGGCTCCCGCCCGATTGCGGAGGTTTGGTCAGCACCAACTCCACGCTCACCTGCCTGCCGCGGCTCGATTCCGATGTGGGAGTCTGGCAGGTGACGGTCAGCGTCCTAGATGCTGCAGGGTTCAACGCCACCTCAGCCGCGCTCTCCCTTACCCTTGAGGTTACCCCCTGGAGCGTGGCCATCGTCCTCGACCCCCCGGAACTGGACTTGGGACAGTACCTCGTCCTTGATGCACAGGTTACAGGCTTCTCGGGAGCTTTCAGCTTCCTGTGGTCGGGCCTACCCCCGGGTTGCGCGGGGACCACCGGTGCGATCCAATGCCTTCCCACCTCCATCGGGAGCTACCCGGTCTCGGTGACGGCCGCCAATGGTACTGCCGGCAGCTACATTTCCCCCACGGAGGTGGTCACCATCAATCCCACGCTCGGGACTCCCACGATCCGTGCCAGTGCTTCAGAATTGGACGTCGGTAGCCTGTTGACTCTCGCCGCGCAGGTGAACGGGGGAACCGCCCCTTTCGATTACACCTGGTCGGGCCTTCCACCCGGCTGCCTTTCGGCGGACGTACCTGAGCTCACCTGCTCCCCCAGCAGGACGGGCATGTACAACGTGACGCTGCGAGTGACCGATGCGACCAGCCAGATGTCCCTCCCCGTGCGGACCATGCTCCAAGTGCGGTCCCCGCTAGCTTCGGTCGTCCTCTCGGCCTCATCGACCGCACTCGACTTGGGAGAGACGACCACCCTCACCGCAGCGGTCACGGGGAACTCCACGAACGTCACCTACACATGGGTCGGGCTCCCCTCCGGTTGCACCTCGAACACGACCCTCCTCACGTGCGCTCCCGCAACGGAAGGTAGCTTCACGCTCGCCCTCGTCGCCGCCCTGCCCGGGGGGACTTCCGTACAATCCAACACCGTGACCTTGAGCGTGCTTGCTCCCCTATCGGCACCCGCCATCGAGATCGGTGGCGGCCGGGCGACGGTTGGGTCTCCGCTCACGGTCTCCGTGGAAGTCAGTGGAGGCACCCAGCCGTACACCTATGCTTGGTCCAATCTCCCCTCCGGCTGCGTCGTGGCCGACCTTCCGGAATTCACGTGCACGCCGGTCATCCAAGGAAGCTCGTCCATCTCCGTCACGGTGACGGACGCCACGGGAGCCGCGCTGACCTCCAACGCAACCGTGCAGGTAGCGGCGCCCGCCTCTCCCGCCCCGTCGGGCGGACTCACGATGGATTCTCAGGCCGCACTCTTCTTCGTCCTGATGACCGTCGCACTCATCCTTGCCATCCTTCTCGCAGCCCTCATCCTCCGAAAGGATCGCTCGGATGGGGAGCCCAGGAATCCCCGGCCCGGGTCGGCCCGAGCTGGTGGGAGGGTCCCACCCGCCTCCCAACCACCCTCGAACCCCGGGGCGTTCTCAGGAAGCCAGGAAGGAGAAGGGGTCACACCTTACCCCGAGGTCGAAGACCGGGAGGCTTTCCCTCCGAGAGCTATCCCCGTGACCCCGTCCGGAGAATACCCCGCTTCTTGGAAAGGGTACCGACCGGTGCCCATCCGCCGGCGATCTCCGCCTGAGTTCGGAGGCTACGAACCCGCGTCGGGAAGCAGCGGGGATCCGGAGGGAGACCCGGGAAGGGCCCGGGCCCAATCCTAGATACCCACCCGAGTCGGGCCCTTGGGAAGACTAAAGGGAACCTCCCCGCTGCAGTTTCCTTGGGACACGACATGCCGGGCCTTCTGGTCAACAGCCTTGGGATCCTTTCCGTCGTCCTCGCCCTGGCCGATGGGGCCCTCTTCCAACGCGAGCAGATCCTGACCAAGTGGCGGTGAGGGCCAACCCCTCCCCCGACCAGTTCCGAGAAAACCAGTATCCCTCCCCTTTCCTGTCGAAATCCTAAAGAACCTTCCCGCCCCTCAACCGGTCTTGCCCATGGAAAACCCGTTGGTCGGGGAGCTCGACTCCCGTACACTGGAGGGACGCACCTCCCGCCTCGTCGTCCTCCCGGTCGGTGCCCTCGAGGCCCATGGTCCCCATCTGCCGCTCGGCTCGGACCTCCTCCAAGCGGAGGCCACGGCCCGTGATCTCGCGCAAAGGGTCCCCTGTCTCATCGCTCCCGGAATCCCCTACGGCATCTGCCCGGGGACACGGGTCTTCCCGGGCACGGTCTCCCTCCGCCCCACGACCCTCTCCGCTCTCCTCTACGATGTGGCGGAAGGATTCGTGCGGATGGGCTTCCGGAAGTTCCTGGTGCTCTCCGGACACGGGGCCGCCGCCCACATGGCCGCCCTCAGGGACGCCATGGAGCAGCTGATCGAACACCATCCGGAGGTCCGCGCCGCGGTGCTCTGTGATTACGAGTTCGTCTACGAGCTGCGGGGGAAGGAAGCCCCGGCCACCGACGGCCATGGGGGGCTCCTCGAGACCTCCCGCGTCCTCGCCCTGGCCCCCGCCCAGGTCGGCCCGAAGCGGCCGGACGTTCCCTACCGGGTGACCCGATTCGTCGTGGGCGACCCGACGCCCGAGGAGTGGCCCGAGAGCGTCATGGGGGATACCCGGAACGCCTCGGAGGAGTTGGGACGCCGCATCCATGCCCACGTGCTCCAGCGGCTGGAGGAGACCGTCCACACCATTTTCGGGGAGGGGTGAAGAGGCCGTGGTGGACAAGGGGATCGTCATCCGTGGCGCCCGCCAGCACAACCTGAAGAACGTCACCCTCGAGCTCCCCCGGGACAAGCTCATCGTGATCACGGGAGTGAGCGGCTCGGGGAAGAGCTCGCTCGCCTTCGACACCCTCTACGCGGAGGGACAGCGAAGGTACATCGAGAGCCTCTCCGCCTATGCCCGCCAGTTCCTGGGGCAGATGGACAAGCCCGACGTCGACTTCATCGAGGGGCTCTCCCCCACCATCGCCATCGAGCAGCGCAGCGGGAGCTCGAACCCACGCTCGACGGTCGGGACGACGACCGAGATCCACGATTACCTCCGCCTCCTCTTCGCCCGGGTCGGGGTGGCCCACTGCCCCACGCATGGCCTCGAGATCACCCCTCAGGGCCTGGACGCGCTCCTCAAGTCGATCCTCGAGACCTTCGATGGGAAGACGGTCGACCTCCTCGCCCCCGTGGTACGGGAGCGCAAGGGCGAGCACAAGGAGATCCTCGAGGGGTTGGGCCGGGACGGGTACACCCGGCTCGTGGTGGACGGTCTCGACGTGAAGTGGTCCAAGGACATTTCCCTGGCCAAGATGAAGAAGCACACCCTCGAGGTGGTCGTGGACAGCCTCCCGATCTCCGCCGAGGAGAAGGAACGCCTCGCGGAGGCGGTGGAGCTCACGCAGAAGCTCTCCCCCGGGATCGTGATCGTCCGGAGCGGGGGTTCTCGCCGGCTCTACTCGATGTCCCGCTCCTGCCCCGTCTGCGGCTTCTCCATCGCCGAGCTCGAGCCCAAGCTGTTCTCCTTCAACAACCCCGCGGGGGCCTGCCCCGAGTGCTCCGGGATCGGAGCGACCCTGCACGCGGACCCCGACCTCATCATCCCCGACAAGAAGAAGAACCTCTTCGGGGCGATCTCCGTCTGGGGCCTCACTCCCGACGCCACCGAGCTCCGCCGCTTCGCGAAGGAGCACGGGTACGACCCGGATCATCCGATCTCGGAGCTCGACGAGGCGGGCTGGAAGGAGCTGCTCTACGGGTCCCGCGAGGGGAAGAGCTCCTACTCCCGCTGGCACTGGTGGTCGGGCGGATGGCGGGCCGAGGGGCTCGTGGGTGCCGTGGAACGCCGGTGGAAGGAGACGAAGAGCGAGGGGGCCCGGGAGTACTACATGGGCTTCATGACGTTCACCGAGTGCCGCTCCTGCCACGGCAAGCGCCTGAAGCCCGAGGTGCTCGCGGTCACCTTCCGGGACCGGAACCTCGCGGACGTCTCCGCCCTCCCTGTCGAGGAGGCGGCCGCTCTCTTCGAGAAGCTCGTTCTCGACGACCGGGAGAACGCCATCGTCGGCCAGGTCGTGAAGGAGATCCGGGCACGCCTCGGCTTCCTCAACAATGTCGGCCTGGGCTATGTCACCCTCGACCGGGCGAGCCGCACCCTCTCCGGGGGCGAGGCGGAGCGCATCGCGCTCGCCACCCAGATCGGGAGCGGGCTCGTCGGGGTGCTCTACATCCTGGATGAGCCCTCCATCGGGCTCCACGCGCGGGACCACGACCGGCTCCTCTCGACCCTGAAGAAGCTCCGGGACCTGGGGAACACGCTGCTGGTCGTGGAGCACGACGAGGCGACCATGCGCACGGCGGACTGGATCGTCGACATGGGTCCCGGACCCGGGGTCCACGGCGGCCAGGTGATCTACAACGGACCGGCGGACGAGATCGAAAAGGCCACGGGATCCCTCACCGCGGATTACCTGACCGGGCGCCGCGCCATCGCCCTGCCGGATCACCGGGAGAAGGGCAACGGCAAGTGGCTCGAGGTCCACGGCGCCCGCGAGAACAACCTGAAGAACATCACCGTCCGGATCCCGTTCGGGACCTTCACGTGCATCAGTGGGGTCTCGGGGAGCGGCAAGAGCACCCTGGTCGAGGAGGTGCTCCACCGGGCCCTCCGCCGCCACCTCGGCACCGGGAAGGAACCCCCGGGAAAGCACGACTACCTCTCCGGCGTCGAGGCCCTCGACCGGGTCTTCTTCATCGACCAGTCCCCCATCGGGCGCACCCCGAGGTCCAACCCCGCCACCTACACGGGACTCTTCACCCCCGTGCGGGAGCTCTTCGCCCAGATGCCCGAGGCGCGGGCCCGGGGCTACGGACCCGGCCGGTTCTCCTTCAACGTGGCGGTCGGGCGCTGCGACGCCTGCGAAGGGGATGGCGTGATCCGCTACGAGATGCACTTCCTCCCCGACGTCTACGTCGTCTGCAGCACCTGCAAGGGGAAGCGCTTCAACGAGGAGACCCTCGAGATCCTCTACAAGGGAAAGACGATCTCGGACGTGCTCGACATGACCGTCGAGGAGGCGCTCGACTTCTTCTCCGCCCACCCCCGCATCGCCAACCGGCTCCGGGTCCTCACCGAGGTCGGGCTCGGCTACGTCAAGCTCGGCCAGGGCGCCACCACCCTCTCCGGCGGTGAGGCGCAGCGGATCAAGATCGCCTACGAGCTCTCCAAGACCCCGACGGGGCGGACCCTCTACCTCCTCGACGAGCCCACGACCGGCCTCCACTTCGAGGACGTGCGCCGGCTCCTCGAGGTCCTCTTCCGCCTCCGCACGGGGGGCAACACGGTCGTGGTCATCGAGCACAACCTGGACGTGCTGAAGAGCGCGGACTACCTCATCGACCTGGGGCCCGACGGCGGCGACCGGGGCGGGGAGATCGTGGCGGCCGGTTCCCCGGAGGAGGTCGCGGAGAACGAGCGCTCGTACACGGGCCTCTATCTCCGGAAGCACCTGGGGGAGAAGCGCACCGCCCCCTCCAAATCTTCCTCGCGTCGGGTCTCCAGCGCCGCCTAGGTTCCGGAGAAATCCCGTGCCGCCCTCCTTTCCGGCGCCCACGTCCCCGGGAGTCTACATCTTCCGCGGGCCCGAAGGGGAGGTGCTCTACATCGGCAAGTCCACGAACCTCAAGCGCAGGGTCCTCGACCACCTCCACATCCGGGAGGAGAAGGACCAGCTCCTCGTCGAGGCCTATGCGCGGGTCGAGTTCGTCCCGACCCACAGCGAGCGGGAAGCGCTCCTCCTGGAAGCGAACCTCGTCCGGGAGCACCGCCCCAAGTACAACGTGCGGCTGAAGGACGACAAGTCCTACCCGTACATCCAGGTGACGACGGGAGAGCCCTTTCCCCGGGTCTCGATGGTCCGGCGCCCCCGGCGATCCCGCAAGACCACGCTCTTCGGTCCCTATACGAGCGCCCGGGAGGCCCGGAGCCTCATCTGGGTCATCGAGGACTCCCTCCACACCCGACGCTGCGTGCGCTTGCCCAAACGGGCGTGCATCTACTACCACATGGGACTCTGCCCCGCTCCCTGCATCGGGGCGATCGGGCGGGAGGAGTACGGCAAGCTCGTAGAGCGGGCCCTCCTCCTCCTCCAGGGCCGCCGGAAGGAGGTCCTCGACGAATTGGAGAACGAGATGCACAAGGCCTCGGACGCCCAGGAGTACGAGAAGGCCACGATCCTCCGCGATGCGATGGCCGCCGTCGGGAACCTGAAGCAGCGGCAGCGGGTCAGCAGCGCGAGCGGCGAGGACATGGACCTCGTCGCCCTCCACTATCCCCGGGAGACGGGAGAAAGGACCGCAACGATCGGGCTCCTGCGGGTCCGGGGAGGGCAGGTGGTCGGGGCGGAGCCCCACCCCTTCACCGTTCCCGAGGACGTCGACGCTTCCGACGGGGAGCTCCTCTCCTCCTACATCGTGCAAGACTACTCGCGGAGGAGCGGGCTCCCCGGTACCCTCTATATCCCTCCGCTGGGAACGGCGGACCGGGAGGCCCTCCGGGAGGCGACGGACCTGCTCCAAGCGGACCGGGGTGTGGAGATCTGGGTCGCCGAACGGGGTCGGCCCCGGGCCCTGCTCGAGCTCGCCCGGAAGGCCGCCGAGACGTACACCCATGTGCGGGGACGGAGCGAGGCCCACGCCGGAGGCGCCGAGGGGCTCCGCAGGCTCCTGTCCCTCGAAACGCCACCCTCCCACCTCGAGGGGGTCGACATATCCATCCTCCAGGGGATCGAAGCCGTCGGCTCCCTCGTGGTCTTCCGCGAGAGCAAACCCGCCAAGGACGAATACCGGCGCTACAAGATCAAGGAGGTCGAGGGGATGAACGACTTCGCCATGATCCGGGAGGTCGTCGGCCGTCGTCTCCGCCGCCTCAAGGCCGAGAGGGCCGAGCTCCCCGAGGTGCTCCTCATCGACGGCGGCGCCGGACAGGTCTCCCACGCGATGGAGGCGGTCCGGAGCGAGGGCCTCGAGGGGAAGGTGACCGTCCTCGGCCTGGCCAAGAAGGAGGAGGAGATCTACCTGCCCGACCGGCCGGAGCCGCTGCACCCCGACAAGAACTCGGATGCGATGCTCCTCCTCCGGCACGTCCGGGATGAGGCGCACCGGTTTGCCATCACCTACCATCGCAAGCGCCGGCAGATGGCGCTCCGCAAGGAGCTGACGTAGCCTGCGCGGAGTGCCCTCCATCGTCCGGGTCCGGGAGATCCGACCCGGGCGGACGGAGAATCCGCGTCAGGTCACCGTGAAGTTGACGTAGACCACGTAGTTCCCCGGGACCTGCGGGGTGCCCAGTTCGACGATGGGCATCCACATGTCACCGGCGGGCACGGAAGAGGGGAGAGGCGGCCCGGATACGAGAGTGAAGGGAGCGGAGACCGACAGGGATTCGATGGTCTGGGTCGTGGTGCTCTGATTGTTCGTGAGCATCAGTTCCTCCTGTGCGACGCTCCCCGGGGGAACGTGCTGGGCACAGATGAAGCACCCGTCCTGATAGGAGGGACCGAACCCGCCGGTGGAGGCTCCACCCGGGTACGCGAGGTGGTACTGGATGTCGACGATGTTGACCTTCGTGGGTACCGGAGCCAGGGGTGCCTCGCTGGCCCGCTCGGCGAGACCCGCTCCCACGAGCAGTAGGGAGAAGCTGGCCACGGCGATCAGACTCCACAGGGTGAACCTTCGCCGCGCCCGGGAGGTCGGGGAGGGACCCTTGACCACCGGAGCACTTGTCCCCTCCCTTGGCGGTAGAGGGGAGGGAGGGGGAGTGAAGAACCACCGGGTCAGCCGGGGAAAGCGGGTCTCCCCGACCCAGAGGAGGCTGTCCGCGGACAAGTACTTCCCCGCACCTCCGATGAACAGGACGAGGTAGAGAAGGAGATAGAGCGGGTGGGCCCCGACATCGGTACCTCCCGGGATCATGAACGTCATGTAGAACTGGGTGAGGAAGTAGAACACCGAGGACACGAGTCCCACGAGAGAGGCGAGGCGCGTGGTGATCCCAAGAAAGAAGGCCACCGCGAGGTACGCGGTCGCGATCGCGATCAGCCAGGCGAACGGAAGCGCGTGGGCCGCCACGAAGTTCGAGATGGCGGGCCCGCCCAGGGTCTGCGAGGCATAGGATTCCGCGACCGCCCGGAACGTCGGAAAGTACAGGTTCGCCGGATCAAGGATGAAGAGGAGGTTCAAGGCCCAGATGAGGCCCGTCCCGATGCGAAGGAGGTCGAGGGAGACTCCCTTGGGGTCCGCATTCCACACGGCCCGGAGCTTTTCCAAACCCGTCTTCCCACTCGGAATGCCCATCTCGCTCCCCTCGGTCGGCACGATACTAGATAACTCGTCGGGCAAGGGTCATAAGGCCTTCCATGTGCCCCATGGACCCCTCATCGCAGAGGGTCCCGCGACGGCCCACGCTTTCCGACCCGATCCCGACCGGCCTATTCGGGCCGGGGTCGCCGAGGAAAGGCCGAGCGGGCCGTCAGGGTTCCCGTGGAACCGTCGATGCGGACCCGCACTCCCATCGTACGTCCGAAGGGAGCGGTCTCGATCAGATACCAGAGCACCTCGTAGCCGCCCTCGATGGGACGCGCTTCGCCGAAATGGTACCGGAGGGCTAGCCACCGGTTCTTGCGCAGGGCGGCGGCGTAGGTGCGCTCGAGGGCCTCCTGGGGAGTGCCCACGGGACCCGAGGTGGGAGGAACCTTGGCGACCTCCATGGAACGCTCCGGAAAGAGGGGACCCTTCCCAAGGCGGAGGGGGCGGTACCGGATCCGGTACCGATCCGGGAGGTCCTCCCGCTCGGCGAGCGTCCAGACCAAGGGGTTGGTCGTGGGGAGGACGGCCGAGTAACCTTCCTTGCGGCGGACCTTCTGTGCCCTCGACCGCGCCACCCACCGCAGTCCGAGGTATCCCCCGTAGATGAGGGTGAGGACCCAGGCCGTTTCCACCCAAGCGGTGAAAGGCACCGTGTTGCGTTCGTAGGAGAGGGTGATGAGCGTCGCTGCCGTCAGCGCCAACATCATCCCGTTGATGGCCACGTCCGCGTCCATCCGCAGCTGGCGCAGAGAGAAGGGCAGCAGGGGGCTCACGGCGAAGTGAGTGAACCCGTCCAGGAAGATGTGGGCCAGTCCCCCGATCTCCATGGCGACGAAGTACCAGAACGTCGAGGCATGGGGGAAGTAGGGGAGGTAGGGAAGGAGAACGCTCCCCGCCCCCGCGATGATGGTGACCCCGAGGATCGAGTGGGTGATCCCGTGGTGCTGGAGGAGAGGGAAGCGGCGGGCCAGCGGGGCAAAGAGTGCGTCCGCGTCCGGGAGACCGCCGGCGAGGGCCCCCGCCGCGATGTACTGCGGCTGGGCCGGCCCCCAGATCACGAAGGAGAGGAGGTAGGCGAAGACGACGTGCGTGAACAGATCCATCGGTATCGCCTCCCCCGCTATCTCCTCAGGCGCATCCTTCGTGGCCCTTCAGCCCTCGTGGCGCAGGGGGCCCAGTACTTTCCAACAAGATGGGAACACATACCCTCACCTTGCCGAGCTCACTCCTTGGATGGGGCGTCATTCGGGGTGAGCGGAGGGTCCTTGGTCTTCTTGGAGCGCTTGTTTGCGCCCGGGCCCCACCAGATCCGGTCCCGTCCCAGGGTGAGGATGGCAGGGGTCAGATAGGTCTGCGCAACAAAGGCCTGGAGCAAGGTCGCCATCCCGATCCCGAGACCGATGGCGGCGACGAGGCCGAGGGAGCTCGTGAGCCCCAGGACGAGGAAGGGGCCCCCGAGGATCACGGCGGCCGCAGTGATGACCCCGCCCGCGTGGGTGACGGCCCGTCCGATCGCCTTCGAGGGGTCCTTCTCGCGGAGACGCTCCTCCTTGACGCGGGTGAGGAAGAGCGCGTTGTAGTCCATCCCGAGACCCAGGACGAGGATGATGAGGATGAGGGGGAGGAGGAAGGAGAGTGTGATCCCTTCCAGCCGGCTCACCACGAAGTACACCGTCGCCCAGGACCAGACGATGGACAGGCCGATCGCCCCGAGGGCGAGCGCGGGGACGAAGGCCGCCCCGAGGATGACGAGCAGCACGACGAAGATCCCGATCGAGACCCCGATGAGCATCCCCTCCATCGCCTGGTTGGTGAGCGCCTGGTAATCATGGGTCCCCTGGGCCGCGCCACCGTAGTAGAGGGTCTCCAGTTCGGGGTGGCTTCCCTGGAACGAGTGCACCCGGTTCTCGAGCTTCCCGAAGGCCGTGGCCGCCGCCTCCGAGTAGCCGTTGGAGGTGGTCGACACGGAGAACTGGACGGTCCGCCCATCGACGCCGATGAAGGACTGCGAGGAGAGGAGGAGATTGGTGCGGGTGGCGACGGGCAGATGGGAATAGTTGAGCCATAGGGGAAGGGTGGCCCCTCCCGGACCCGTGACCGAGCTTACGTCCGAGATGCCGGAGGTCGAGTTCATGAGCACGGTCAAGGCCGCGACGTCCCGGAATTCCTGGGCATTCACCGAACCGTTGGCGAGGAGCGGCTGGGAAAAGGTGGCGAGGACGAAGCTCGAGGAGACGGCCGACTCCCCGAACTCCTGCTGGTAGACGATGAACCCCTTCTGGGCGGGGTCGCTGGTCGGCATCCCGGTGTCGGTGAGGTTGTACGAGACGGGGACGTTCAGGGCGAGGTAGGTCACGGGGACCGAGAGGAGGAGGATGATCACCACGATCAGGACGGGCCGGCGGGTGGCCAGAAGTCCGGCCCGGCTGAAGTACGTACGGCCCGCGCGCACGTGCTCCCGCCGCTGTTCCGCGTGACGGCCGAAGCGGTCCCCCGTATAGGGCCAGAAGACCCGGGGCCCGATCAGCCGGAGGAGGGCGGGGATCACGGTGAGCGCCATGAGGACCGCCACGATCACCGCGATCGCCAGGGCGATCCCGAGCTGGGAGAGGAAGCCGAGTCCCGAGAAGGTGAGCGCGAGCGCGACGACGAAGACCGTGAGCCCGCTCGTGGTGATGCTCTGGCCGGCCCACTGGACCGACGCGACGACGGCCTCTTGGGAAGTGTGGCCCTCCACGAGCTCCTCCCGGTACCTCGCCATCATGAAGATCGAATAATCCGTCACGATGGCCATCAGGAAGACCAGCAGGATGGACTCGAGCAGCGAGGCGAAATGCGTGACGAAGGTCCCCGCCACGAAGAGCCCGGCGAGCGTCACGAAGATCGAGATGCCGATCCCTGTGAACGTCACCAGCGGGGCGGCGGGGGCCCGGAAATAGGCGATCATGATCACGACGAGGAGGACGACCGTGACCACGAGGAGCAGTCCCAGGGAGGAGGTCGCGTAGTAGCTGAGGGCGTTGTCGAGGGGTGCGCTCCCCGTCTGGTAGTAGGCAAGGCCCGCGAACGCCGGGGAGGATGCGAGGGCCCGGGTCGCGTCCTTGTTGATATATCCCAGATCATCAAAGACCGGGGTCCGCCCTGCCCGGGTGTAGTTGTCCGGCTTGGTGAAGGTCACGATGAGAAGGGAGGCGTTGTTGGCCGGATTCACGAACGATTGGCGGAGCTCGGCCGGGAGGGGGAGAGGGAACCGGGAGACGGGCAACTGCTGGGTCAGCCCCAACGTCCATCCCATGATCTGGGTGGAGGTGGCCGTGCCGTTCGGGAAAGTATCCCACAACCGCAGCATCCAGCCCGCCGGAAGGCCCATCTGGTTCCCGAGGTAGGACGCGCCCACCCACTGGACGGACCCCCAGGAGCTCATGTTCTCGATGGAGAGCCCCTGAACGACCCGGAGGGGAAGGGCCTGGAGGGCGGGGTTCGGGAAGAGCGCGGGAAGGACCAGCGGGAAGGTCGCACGGAGCGCGGTGTCGGCGCACGGGACGACGTTGTAGGACGTCAGGCAGGCAGAGGTCACGGTCTGGTTGAAACCGGGGATCGTCCCGTTGTTACCATAGTAGAAAGCGGAGAGCACCACCAAGCTGGACGGGCTGGCGTTCAGCAGGGCGCGCGTCTGCTGATAGGCGGGCCAGTTCGCCTGAGAGGGGGAGGTCCCGTTGGGGAGTCCGTGGGCCACCGCGGCCCAGGTCTGAGCGTACGCCGCGGCCGGTCCCCAGACAAGGCTCGCGGTGCCATTGATCGAGGCCGGGAGGGACGGGGAGGAGTGAAGGGCGGGGCCAAGGGCGCCCAGCCCAAGTCCCGCCTGGAGGGAGAGGTACCCCGCATACGCGGTGTAGAGGGTCTCGACCCCACCGAGGTACTGGATCCGGGAGTCCCCCTGGATCGCCTGGGTCATCGCCCACGTGGCGTTCTGCCCGTCCGGCCCGGTGATGTTCGGTCCCACCAAGAGCAGCAGGGAAGAGGAGGGGGGCCCCGAGGCGTTCGGGAACTCGCTCGCGAGCTTGCTCTGCGCGACCACGCTCGCATCCGAGCTGGGGAGAGGATTCGACATCGAGTTCGTGAAGACGGACCCGAGGTTGGCCACGGCCGGGAGGCAGAGCGCCATGAGCACGAGCCAGAAGACGAGGTAGTGCCAGGGGCGCCGGACGACACTCCGTCCCAGGCGCTCGAAAACGCTCGGATGGGACGCCCGGCCCCGGCTTCCCGTTCCCTTCTTCTTGGTGACCGCCATCCTTCCAACTTTGACGTGCAGGTTCCGCTAGTTCGAGCTAAGGCATTCCTCGGCAAAGACGACGCAACGACTCACCATGGGAGACCTCTCACCGCCCCGCGATCCTCGACGCGGGTCCTCGCGCACTAGTTAGCATAATCTGACTATCAGGGGACTCTGAGCTCTATTTAGAGTACAGGGGGAATGAAAAGGACACGCGCCCCCTGGGAAATCCCCGGTCTCTCTCCGAGGACGTTCCCTCCGTGAACGGGCCTCCTGTCGGTTCTTTCCAACCGTTCCCCGGCTGCCCGGAACCCTCTAGGGCTCGGCGTCGGGGCACTCCCTGGGCACCACAGAACGGGCCCCCCGGGGGGAGACCGGCTTCCGCGGACCTGGGGGTCGGCGGTCAGTCGAGGCCTTCCCGTTCAGGGCTGACCCGGAGGGGGCGGGTTCCCGGACATCCCCGGAGCGGGCGGCGGCGAGGGAGGAACCCCCTTCTTCCGCCGTCGTGACCGCATCACGGCGACACCGGCCACCACGGCCACGATGACCACCAGGACCACGAGGAGGAGCAGGTAGCCCTCGGTCGAGGGGAGACCGAGGAACGTCGTGGCTCCCCCTCCGGAGGAGGATGCGCTGAAGGCGATCGCCTGGGAGGCTGCTGCCCCGCTCACGGACACGCTCCCCGTCGTGGGAGAGATGCTGTAGCCGGTGACCGAACCCACGGTGAAGGCGAAGGTTCCGTTGGACTCCGCGAAGACGATCGTGGTTGTCGTCGACGAGTGCGTGGTGCCGCCGAGGGTCACGGACCAGTTCGTTCCTGACTTGAGGCCGGTCTCCGAGAAGGTCACGGAGTACTTGGGCCCGATCTTCGCGAAGACGATGTTCCGGCTGGTCGAGGATCCCGTCACGTTCACCGTGCCGGAGGACGGTGTTGCCTGGTAGCCTGCGACGGCGCGGACCGTGTACGGATAGGATCCGTTGGGCTCTGTGAAGAGCAGGCCGGTCCCGGTCGAAGGCTTGGCGGTGCCGTTCAAGGTCACGGTCCAGGAGGTGCCGCTGGGGAGCCCCGACTCTGTGAAGGTGACGGCGTACTGACCTGCGGGAAGGGCCGTGTAGGTCACGAGTTGGGAGGCATCCTGGCCGCTCACGCTGAGCGATCCCGAAGCGGGAAGGACGGTGTAGCCGCTCACGTTCCTGAGCGTGAAATGATAGGTGCCGTTGGGTTCGGTGAAGACCACGGTTGTCCCCGAAGAGTTGTACGTGGCCCCGTTGAGCGTGGCCCCCCAGGTGATCCCCGCCGCAAGGCCGCTCTCGAAGAAGGTCACGGGGTAGGAACCTGCCGGGATCGCGGTGAAGACGATCGTCTGGTTGTAGGGCGCGCCGTTCACCGTGACGGAACCCGAGGAGGGTGCGGAGGTAAAGCCGACCTCGCTCCCCACCAAGTAGAGATAGACGCCATTGGGCAGGACGAAGCTGAGGGAGGCGGTCGTCGAGGTCTTGGTCGTATTGCTGAGGGCGACGGACCAGAGGGTACCGGGAGCGAGGCCGGACTCCGAGAATGTGACGGTGTAGGCGGCCGCGCCGGGAGTGAAGGTGATGGGCTTGGCGATCGGCTTACCGGCCACGACGATCGTGCCCGAGGAGGGTGCGGCGGAGTAACCCGTGACGCTCCCAATCGAGTAGGGGAAGCTCCCGTTCTTCTCGTAGAAGAGGATCGAGGCGGCGGTCGAGTTCTGCTGCGTCCCGTTCAGCGACACGGACCAGCGCGTGCCCACCGGGAGCCCGCTTTCCGTGAAGGTGATGGCGAACGTCCCGGGGACCACGGCCGTGTAGACGAGGGTCTGCGTCACGGCCGAGCCCTGGACGATGATCGATCCATTGGCCGGGACGACCGCGTATCCTGTGACGAGCCCCACGACGAAATTGTAGGTCCCGTTCTTCTGCAGGATGGTGATGTTGGTACCTATCGAGAAGTACGGAGTCCCGTTCAGCGTCACCGACCAGAGGGTCGAGACGGGAAGTCCCGACTCTACGAAGGTGACGTTGTACCAGCCAGGGGCCTGGGTCATGACGAGGCTCTTCGACAACGAGGAGCCGGACACGGTCAGGTTACCGCTGCTGGGGGACGACAGGTACCCGGCCGGAGGATCGGCCGAGAAGGGGACCGTGCCGTTCCGCACGAGGAAGCCGACCGAGTTGGTGCCGGTGTAGTTGACGGTCCCGTTCAGTGTGACCCCCCAGAAGGTGTTCACCGGGAGGCCGCTCTCCGTGAAGGTGACGGAGTACCAGCCCGGGGCGCGGGTGAAGGTGATGGTTTGGGTCACTGAGGACCCGTTCACGGTGAGGGTCCCGTTGGCGGGGGTGGCGGCGTAGGGGATGATGTTCCCCACGACGAAGAAGTACGTGCCGTTCTTCTCCGCAAAGACCAGTGTGTTGGAGCTACTGGAATTGAACGTGCCGTTCAGGTCGATGTTCCAATTGGTGGTCGCGGGAAGCCCGGACTCCACGAACGTGACCTGGTACTCCCCGGGCACGGGAGAGAACGTGATGGTCTGGTTCACTGGAAGCCCCGCCACGGTCAAGCTCCCCGAGGAGGGGGAGGCCGTGTAGGCGGGCTCCACGGGGATGCTGTAGGCGTACGTCCCGTTCTTCTCCAACACCGCGATCGAGGTCGTGTTGCTGGAGAAGGTCGAGCTTCCGACCGTAACGGACCAAAGGGTCGCGGGAGGAAGTCCACTCTCGGAGAAGGTCACCTTGTACTCGCAGGGAGACGTTGTGTTGTAGAGCACCACGCCCGTCTCCGCATTCATCTCGGCCATAATCGTGGCTCCGCAGGTGGCGATGTATTCGGTCATCCAGATCGGAGGGGTAGCGTAGGTCTTGTTGGGCGGCAAGGCAAGCCAGACTTTCTCGACCTGAGGATGCTGGGTGAGGAAGACGGTTCCCCCATGAGAATTGAAGATGTTCATCACCTG
This sequence comes from Thermoplasmata archaeon, assembly GCA_021809545.1. Lineage (GTDB taxonomy): Archaea > Thermoplasmatota > Thermoplasmata > Lutacidiplasmatales > UBA184 > JAJYEA01. Next base: position 3,889 of record JAKAYL010000031.1, on the reverse strand, counting down.
GGGACTGTCCATGATGGCACTGGGAACCGCTGTGCCGTACCCGTACGTGCTGCACGAGGAGACCTGGGCCGTATAGAGCAACTGGCCGGTCCCGTTGACAACCAAGCCGACCAGGTACGTCCCCGGATGTGCGGCAGAGTAGAGGGCGAAGTAGTACGCCGCGGCAGTCCCGACCGAGGCCGTTGACGGGGTGGCCGGGAAGAAGATAGAGGTGGGCGGGGTCCCGACCCAGGTGACAGTGCAGTTGTTGGTCATTTGACTGGGAAGTATTCGGAAGGAAAAGGGATACGCGATGCCATCTCCAAGGAAGATCGTCCAGCTCGATCCGTCGAAGCCCGAGGCGGCCGCCTCGATCGTCACGTTGGCCTGCGAATAGGGGATATCTGCCCCCGAGACGGATCCCCTCCCAATGGCCCCGTTAGCCAGGTTCTTCGCGGATTCTAGGACCTGCGAGTAATAGGTTCGGACGCCGGCCGGCAAGGAACGGGGCTCGGTGGTCTGCGCCGGGCTAGCGGCCGGAGTCGCGGAGATGCTCGTCTTCCCAACGGTGTCCTGCCGAGCAGTAGCACCCGGAAGACCCGCCCCCCAGGACGGCACCGAAGAGACCAACAGCATTCCTAGTACGATCGTAACCAACCAAAACTTTCTGTCCATTCCTGACATCGTGTCTCCGAGACAGAAGGTGAGGAGGGGCTCATCCTATTTCAACCTTGTTGCGTGGACAGGAGAAAAACCGGAGAAAACGGTGGTCCACGGCAAGGTTTATCCCCCTCGGCCCGGATAGAGGAGGTATGCTGGAGGCGGTCTCACTGGTCCTGGACCTCGCGGTCCTCGGACTCGCCGGGGTGCTGGCCGGAGCCGGCCTCTCGGCCGCCGTCCGGTATCACGACCGGAGGTTCGGGCTGATCTCGGCGGGCCTGCTCATCCTCGGAGCCGTCGGGGCGGCCGGCATCGTCAACCTCCTCTCACCCAACCTCCTCCCCGCTGCGAACCTGGGAGTCATTCCTGCGGTGCTGATGGTCGTTTCTGAGGTATTGATATATATCTCTCTCGTATATTCTAATTCAAGCAGCATACCGAAATAGTAACGGAACATGTTCTCCCTTGAGCTCTCCTCGCAAGTCTCCGAGTACGTCCGCTTTCATCCCGCATCCAGCGGACGGGCCATCCAGAGGGGGCTGGCGCTCGGATGGGGCGAGACGGCCTATCATCTCAACCAGCTCGTCCAAGACGGAACCCTTGACCGTGTGCACGGCGGCCGCCGGGACTACTACTTCGCCCATGAGTTACCGGCCATCGACCGTCCCGTGGTCATCGCCCTGCAGAACGTGATCGAGCGCAAGATCCTCCTGGCGCTCGCCCGGTCGGAGGCCTGCACCTTCATGGGGTTGGTCGAGCGCGTGGGCGAGGGAAAGTCGACGGTCGCGTTCCACCTCAAGTACATGGTCGCCTCGGGGCTTGTCGCGAACCTTCGGACGGGGACCCAGCGGCTCTACCAGGTACACAATACCGAACAGATCGTCCGGCTCTACGAAGACTATCGTGACTCCTTTGAGGAGGGGCTTGGCGAACGGTTCGCCTCCACCTTCGGCGGCCTCCTGCGCGACTGAGGCGCCCCTCCTACGGATCAGAGATCGACATCGATGGGTTTTCGCCGGGCCCGGAAGGCCAGGTACCCGAGGACTGAGCAACCTCCCGCAACCCCGATAAGCGCTCCCCAGACCCTCGGATCGGACGCGAAGTTGGTGGAACTGTGGTCCCCGGGAGGGCCCGCGGGTGCTGCCGCCCAGGGAGCGGGGAAGAGTATCCTGGAGCCGTAGGTGAGCTCGGAGTACCCACCCGCACCTACGAAGGTGAAAAGGGTCACCGACTGGCGGTAGTTCCCTCCGCTCGACTGAAGGGAACCCTGGACGTTGACGGAGAGGGGCGTCGCGCTTCCGTCCGAGGCCGTGGAACCGAACTCCAGGCTGGCGATCGTGGTGTTGTTCCCGTCCCATTGGTCGAGGAGGGATCGGTTTGCGTTCTGATAGGAATAGTGGCTCCCCGCCGTACCCAAGGCTTCCAGGGCCAACCCGAGCGAGTCCTGAGCGGAGTTGACCCAGGGCCAGTTCGCGACGCGAAGGTCGGCGGCGATCGTGGCATTCGGGGTCAGCGTCTTCGACAGATGGAACGTCACCTGCAACTGCGCCGTTCCGAAGATTCCGGAGCCCGGGAGGATGGGCGAGCTGCCCAGCCCTCCCACGTCCCCGGGCAGCCAAAGCCCGCTCCCGTTGTTCACCGTGATGGACTGCTGGATCGTGAGGTTGACCCCCTCGCTCGTGGTGATGGTCGAGGTGTTCTCCGGAGCGGGGACCAGTAAGTTCGACACCGCGACCACCTGTTGCTGAGGGGTCACCTCCGCCATCAAGAGGAGGGCAAAGGAGGTGTTGAGGCTGCCCGAGTCCACGAAGAAGGTCGGCTGGCAACTGCCGGTCGACACCCCTTCCCCTGGGACCGAGACCGAGGAAGGCGTGCAGTTCCCACCCGTGAGGGGAAGGGGAGGACCGTAGGAGAGAGGAGCGGCGGCGACCCGGGCCTCGACGGAGCTGGGGAAGAGGAGAAGCAAGAGTACAACGATAAGGATCCGCAGGGCCGGGGGCACTGTGGTGGAGCGGACCGCAGGGCTCGACATGCGATTGTCTAACAAGGGGGAGAAGAGAGTCATAGAGTTTTTGGTGCAAGCCCCAAACATCCTTTCCTCCAACGGACCCAGGAGGTCAGCTCGGAGATCCCGGGGACCCGGGGGGGAGGGGGGCGGATGTGCGGAGGACTGGGCCCCTGCGCCGGGTTCCCCGGAGGGAGTCCAACGGGCCCGTCGTGGTCAGACCGTGGCGTTCACGGGGTGAGGGCATGGTTGAGCCCCTCCTGGATGATCTTCCGCTCCACGGTCGCGAGCGCCTCCGAGAGCGCGGACTTGGACATGTCGAGGAGGAAGGCCATGTCGGTGAGGGTGATCCTCCGCGGAGTGTCCCAGTACCCCACCTCGCGGGCGAACCGGAACACCTCGAGCTGTTTCGGGGTGAGCAGCCCCCTGCGATCCGCTGTGAGGTCCTTTTTCCGGGTCGAGAACGTCACGGAGGGGTTGATCACCTTCAGACGGGTGTAGAGGCCCGAGACCGAGGACCGCGCCCCGAACACCCGGAAGGTGGTAGAGGTGCTCCGCAGGGAGAGCGGGAAGACCGGGATCACCGAAGACGCCTGGAAGGCTTCCAGCAGTTCGCACCGGGGGGTGACCAGGCGGAGCAGGACGTGCCACGCTCCTACCTCCAGGAGTTCCATGGGGATATCCCCCACCTCGGAGACCACCTTGGCGACGATCTCGTCGGGATCCAGATTCCCGTAGATGTGGAGGTCCTCGATGGCCCGGCCGTCGCTAGCGGGAAGGAATCGTTCGATATCCACACGGAGTCTGGGAAGGGCTTCCGCAATGCTTTGGGAGAGGCAGCACGATCGCGAAAGCTTGAGCTGGAAGCGGACGGCGATCGCCCGCGGCATTCCCGAGAACCGCGCCGTGGGGTGCGTCTCGGCCAACGCACCCTTGGACGGATGACCCGTCACCTCACCCACCCCCCCCGTCGAGCCCGGACGGCGTCCGGGACGCCGGGGGTCGGTCCCCTTCCTGGGAAGATTCCGAAGGTGAGTATTTCCGGTGCCTGAAGAAACCTCAGCGATAGTTTGGACTGGGAAAAACAAGAAGAGAGGGAACGGGACATAGCTTTTCAACCCAAAACAAAGGTAGGAAAGGGGATGTCGCTTTTGGTGCAAGGTCAGAACATGCTAGGCGTCACATTTGTCGGGTGCGACGGAGAATGTGGCCGTTCAGGGAGCGGGAGACGTCCGTCGAGGACGC
>JAKAYL010000030.1 GCA_021809545.1 Thermoplasmata archaeon | reverse complement strand
CTCTACTCCGTGGACTACCTGGGACAGGAGAAGAGCCCCCATTCCCTCGATCTTCCCCGACTTCAGCAGTACTACTCGTTCGTTCTCCTCTTCCTCTTCACCATGTTCCTCGTGGGGGAGGCGAACAACCTCGGACTCCTCTGGATCGCTCTGGAGGGGACCACCCTGGTCTCCGCCCTCCTCGTAGGATTCTACCACACCAAGCAATCCATCGAGGCCTCCTGGAAGTACCTCGTGCTCTGCACCGTCGGCCTCGTGTTCGCCCTCTTCGGTACGCTCCTCCTCTACCTTGCCTCCGTGACCTCGGTCGGACCTGCCGGCGCCTCGCTGGATTGGACCTCTCTCATCCAGGAGGCGCCGAAGATGAATCCCAGCATCGTCCGTCTGGCCATCGTCTTCCTCTTCCTGGGGTACGGGACCAAGGCGGGGTTCGCCCCGCTCCACACTTGGCTCCCCGATGCCCACTCCGAGGCTCCGACCCCGGTATCCGCCCTGCTCTCCGCAGGCCTCCTCAAGTGTGCGATCTACGCCCTCCTCAGGGTGGACGCCGTGACCCTCCGTATCCCCGGCTTTGACTTTGCCACCTGGCTCTTCCTAGGCTTCGGGCTCGTCTCCGTGGTGGTCGCCGCCCTCTTCATCCTCGTGCAACGCGATCTGAAGCGGCTCCTAGCGTACCACTCGGTGGAGCACATGGGGATCATCGCCCTGGGCATCGGCTTCGGGGGCGCCCTCGGGCTGCTGGGTTCTCTCTTTCACATGATCAACCACGCGGTCACCAAGGCCACCCTCTTCTTGGCCGGGGGGAACCTGGTGACGGCGGCTGGGACCAAGGACTTGGAGGAGATCTCCGGCGCCTTGACCGCTCTCCCGACGACCGGGGCCGTCCTCCTCCTCGGCGGCCTGGCCCTGGCAGGGGTGCCGCCCTTCTCGGTCTTCGCCAGCGAGTACCTGATCGTCACCGCCGGCTTTGCGAGCGGTGCGTGGGTCTTCGCCGTGGCCTTGCTCGTGGCGCTGGCCATCGTCTTCGGAGGGCTCTTGCTCCACCTCTCGAGGGCGCTCTTCGGTCCCGCCTCGCACAAGGGGTTCCGCAAGGACTACGGTCCGGTCCTCGCCACGGCCTTCTCCTTGGGGCTTCTTCTTCCGCTGGTGGTGGGGCTGGGGATCCTCCTCCCCACCCCGCTTTCTACCCTTCTGCACGACGCCGTCCGGGTGATGATGACATGATTTCACCACCCACCTCCGTGCCGCCAACCACCGCCGAGCCTACCGTGGAGGAGAGGGACGAACGCAAGTGGGTCCAGGCCCACTCCACTACACCCCCGACAAGGGAGGGAACCCGAGGGGTCTGGAAAGTCGAGGTCCCCCCTTCTCAGTGGCACATCTCCCAGATCCAACTGAGCCAGCTCCTTCACCACCGGCTCTCAACGCTCTGGGCGGAGATCGTCCCCGCAGGAACGACACGTCTCCACGGCCTTTGGCTCGGGAAGGGCCCCTGCGCGGGGGTCCTGGTTTCTACCGAGCTCTTGGAAGGGGAGGCTCGGGTCACAACACTCCTTCCCCACGTACCTTCGGCCCTCTACTTCGAGCGGGAGGTCCGTGAGATGTTCGGCGTGGAGTTCGCGGAGGCTCCGGATACGAGGCCCTTGCTTCTGCACCTGAGTCACCCCGCTCCACCCTTTCGGGCGCCAGCCTCGCCAAACCCTCAAGACCCAGTTTCCTACACGTTCCTCCCCACCGAGGGGGAGGGCCTCTATGAGATCCCGGTGGGTCCGGTCCACGCCGGAATCATCGAGCCCGGTCAGTTCCGCTTCCAAGTCCTGGGTGAGCAGATCCTGAACCTGGAGGTGAGACTCGGGTTCACGCACAAGGGGACCGAACGTCTGTTCGAGAACCGTACCCCAGCTCAGGGACTTCCTCTGGCCGAGTCCGTCTCAGGGGACTCCTCCGTCGCCGGGGCCATGGCGTACCTCGAGGCGGTCGAGCCGGTCCTCGGGATACGCCCCTCGGAAGGGACCCAACGGGCCCGCGGGCTCCTTCTGGAGGCCGAGCGCGTGGCGTTCCTCTTGGGGGATGTCTCCGGGATATCGATGGACGTGGGATACGCGGCCGGAGCGGCCCAAGCGAACGTCCTCCGCCAGGAGGCCTATTCGTGGCTCGAATCGTTGACCGGTTCTCGGCTGGGAAGGTCAACTTTGAGCGTGGGGGGGCTCTATCGCCCGCTTCCCGCTCGTGCCCTGGAAGGCTTGTCGCTTCGTGCCCGTGCCCTGAGCGATGCGACCCGGGAACTCCTAGAGCATCTGGACGAACGTTCCAGCGTGGTCGACCGGATCCACGATACTGGACAGATCTCCCGGGAAGTTGCGCGGAACCTTGCCTTGGTGGGACCGGTCGCGCGTGCCTCCGGGATCGATGGAGACGTCCGGAGAGACCGGCCCTACGGACCGTACCGGGAGGTGGACGTTCGGGTGGCCCTCCGCTCCGCCGGCGATGTGGAGGCTCGCCTCCAGGTAAAGGGGGCCGAGATCCTCGAGGCCTGCCGGCTGGTGGAGAAGTTCCTCGACGGAGGAGCCCTCGACGTGCCGCGCAGCCCGGAAACGTCCGATCCCTTGGCTTCGGGAGAAGGAATGGGGATCGTGGAGGCGCCGCGGGGGGAGTTGGTCGTGGCCGTACGTCTAGGCAAGGACTCCCGGGTGCTCCGGGTCCACTTCCGCGATCCTTCCTATCTCAACTGGCCCGCTATCGAGTACGCGGTCCGCGGGAACATCGTCCCCGACTTCCCCCTCTGCAACAAGAGCCTGAACCTGTCCTACTCGGGGTTTGACCGATGAGCACTTCGGAAGATCCCGGAAAGGAGGCCCAGGACCAGGGGCAACACAGCCGGCCGACGGCCCGTGCTTCCCCTCTCTCCGAGGTGTTCGGCCCGGTCGTCACCGGCCCATATCCGCTCTCTCCGGCCGATCCGTCCCGACTCGGAGCACGGACCCCCGTCCACTCGAGAGACCGGTGCGAAGGCTCGGGCGAGTGTGTACGGGTTTGCCCCACAGAGGCGATCACGGTCGAGGGACGCGGAGAAGAGGTCACCTTCCAGCTCGACTATGGCCGATGCATCTTCTGCCGCCGGTGCGTGGACGTTTGCCCCACAGGAGCGCTGACGGCCTCCCCTCAGTTCGAGCTCGCCACCTTGCAGAGGGACGACCTCCGATTGATGCATTCTCGGAAGAGGGAGGTAGCTCCTTCTCCGCCCCCGAGCCAATTGTGGGAGGAGACGCGCCAACGGGTTTCCCGTCTCTTCGGAGGATCTCTGGCGGTGCGCGAAGTGGATGCCGGTAGTTGCAACGGCTGCGAGGTGGAGGTCAGCGCCCTTACCTGGCCCGCCTACGACAGCGAGCGCTTGGGCATCCATTTCGTGGCCTCTCCGCGCCACGCGGACGCCCTTCTGGTGACCGGTCCTGTGACCGCGAACATGCGGCTTGCCTTGGAGAAGACCTACCGTGCCACCCCGGCCCCGAAGTTCGTCCTGGCCGTCGGGGCTTGTGGTATCTCCGGGGGCCCCTTCCGCGGCTCGCCGGAAATCCTGGGGGGGGTCGGATCCGTGGTTCCCGTCCAAGTCTTCGTTCCCGGGTGCCCACCACGGCCCGAAGCGCTCCTCTACGGGTTCTGGCTCGCCCTCGGCAAATTGGAACAGAAGCTCCACCGGAAAGGACTCGAGGTCCCGGCGGGAGCGTCTCGCGGGGGCCGACCTTCCTCCGGAGAAACACCTAAGAGCGGACCTGAACATGGCTCGACGGATGCCCCGTAAGCGCCTCTCGGTTCCCTCAGGATCCGAAAGCCCCCCGCCACCGCCCTCTCCCCAAGAGGAGCTGGTCCCCCGCATCCTCCAGCGTTCGGGCCCGTCGTCCCTCGTCGTCAGCCTTCCGAAGGACCTGGTGGATCGGGAAGTGCTTTCCGCCGGGCAGTTCGTCTACTGGTCCCGGGACGAGGACGGCGACCTCCGGCTCCGCCTCCCGGAGCGCACCGCGCGCTCCCGGGGACCCCGGGAGATCCTTGTCCGTCTTCCCCAACAAAGCACGCCGGAACAGGCGTCCCGTATCCTCCTTTCGAGCTACGTTCTCGGGTACGACCGGGTACGCATCGAAGACCCGAACGGGCTGGCGGACGAGATGCGTTCCACCCTCGAACGGACGGCGCACGACTTGCTGGGGTTCACGCTGACCGAAGGTTCGAAGAGCGGTGTCGTAGCGACCAGCTTCCTCGATCCCACGGCCCATCCGGTCCCGGAGGTCGTCTCCCGTATCGGCTATGCGCTGGATATCCTCCTCGAACAGATGGAGAAACAGCTCACCAAGAGCCCTCCCACCGCATCGCCTCGCGTCGCCTCGATGCGGGTGGAGGTCCGTCGGCTCCATGCCCTCACCCTGCGCCAGTTGAACCTGGCCGCCGGGAACCCGCGGCTCGCTCGTCAGCTCGGCGTCCATCGGGCGAGCCATCTCCTCGGCACCCGGGTCGTCACCCAGTTGCTCGAAGACATCGCAGAGGCCTCCCAGGTGGTGGCCCTGGAGCTCGACCGCATGCGGCGACCCCCGAGCTCGGTGCGGCCCATCCTTGGCCAGATGCACGACCGGGTCGCCACGCTCCGGGAGCGGCTCCGGCTCGCCATCGGTTCCCTGCGCTCCGGGAACCCGTGGGAGGCCGAGCGGGTCCTGGAATCGCGGGCGGAAGCCTTGGAGTACTACCTGGCTACAGAAGCCCTCCTCAGAAAACTGTCGGGACCCACCAACCTGCGCCATTCCCTCTCCCTGTGCTCTTGGTGGATCGGAGTGGCCCGTCAGCACGCAGAGGCCATCGCGGAGGTGGCCTTCACCCGTTCCCTCGACCGATCCCCTTCCATCCTCGATCTGTCCGAGACGGGAGAGAAACGTCCCTGACCGGGGCGTCTGGCTTTCCGTAGATCGGGCGAAGGTCCTCAGCCGAGCCCGGGGTCCTCGGATTCCTCCAGCAGATCGAAGCGTTCGAGCGCTTCGAGGAGGCCCGCCCCGTCTCCCTCGTCGCTGACGTAGTCGGCCGCCTCCCGTGCGAGGGGCATGGCCTCGGGGAACGAGACGCTCACCGAGGCGGCCTTCATGAGTTCCACATCGTTGTCTCCATCGCCCGCTACCAGGCAGTCGCCGACCTCTAACCCGAGGGGTTCCAAGGCGACCCGTGCCGCAGGCAGCTTCCCCGCCGTGGGCTCGATCAGATGGATGGCGAAGCCCGTGTTCTCCACCTTGACCCCCATTCCCGCGACCAGGGGGAGGATCTTCTCGACCGGCTGGTCCGGCACCAGGGCTACCTCGGTCTCCCGCCAGCGATCCGTGAAAAGGAGCCGCACCGGGAGGCTCGCGCGTATCTTCTCGTAGGCCCGGAGCGCGACCTCCCGGCTCCCGAGTCGCACGATCCGCTCCTCGCTGAAGTAGACCATGCCGCCATTGTCCGCGATGATGGGTCCTTTGAGGCCCAGGAATCTCTGCAGACCGAGGGCGATGGGGAGCACGTTTCCCGTGGCCATCACGATCGGGAGCCCTCGGGAGCTGAGCATCCGGAGGGTCTTTGCGACCTCGAAGTTGAGGACCCGGTCGCGATCGGTCAGGGTCCCATCCACATCGACGATGAGGGCCCGGATCGGTTTCCTTGGGAGGTGGGTCATGGCGAGCTTGCGACCCTCTGCCGCAGGAGGCGTTCCAGGGTCTGCGAGACCTCCTTCCCATCCCGCTTGCCCCGGACCTTGGCCATCACATCGCCCATCAGCGGTCCGAGCGCCCCCATCTTCTTTTGGGATACGAGGGTCGAATTCTGGTCGAGCACCTCGGTCACTATCCGCTCCAGATCCTCCAGCGTCAAGCCCGTAAGGCCGGCCTTTTGGATCGCAGCCGCGATGTCGAGCCCCTCCACCAAGACCCCCCGCAGCACGGGGAGAAGCCCCTCCTTCGCGAACGCTCCCTGCTCGAGGTTCCGGAGGATGGGCAAGAGGATATCGGGGAGGGATTCGGGTCCATCAAAGAGCGGCCGTTGGGCCTCCCGCTCGAGACTGGGGAGTTCTTGGGTCAACACCCGGGCAACAAGACCCGCGGCGAGCCCATGGAGCACGAGAAGGTCGAAGGCGGCGACATCGCCCGCGCGGACCAGATGCTGGGTGACCTCGCTGCTCAGTCCGAGGGCCCGCAACCGGGCCACCGTGGCTTCGGGACGCTCGGGGAGCTTCGAGCGGACCTCTTCCATCGTCTTCATGTCGATGGGGCAGGAGGGAAGGTCCGTTTCCGGATACATCCGGTTGCGTCCTGGAAGTGGGCGAGAATAGCGCGTGCGCCCGTCGGGCAGGGGATCCCGCGTTTCCTCAGGGAGACCCTTCGCGGCAAGGAGCGCTCGCTCCCGCACAGCGGTAAGGGCAGCCGTCGCCCGATCGCGCGAGGCGCTCGCCACGATCACAAAGCCATCCCGCGCGACATCGGCCGAGAGCGCTGAGTAAATCTCCCGCACGTGCTCCTCGGTGAGCCCGTAGCCGGGGAGCTCGTCCGAGTGGAGGATGCCCTGGACGCCCGCCGCACGGGCGTAGTCGGCGAACTCACGGCCCAGCCGCTCCCCGTCCTTCTCCTTCGAACCCAGCAGGCCCGCGAACCCCGGGAGCTTGAGGCCGAGGAGCGCGCCCCCGGGGCGCAGTCCCTGGGCGATGATCTTGGAAGGGGACTTGGAGAGCACCGGGGCGAGGTTGACGGGGGAAGGCGGCGGATCCGGACCGCGGGCCCGGATCTGCTCGGCGCGTTCGAGAAGCAGCTTCTGGCGGCGAACCTCGTTGTCCAGGTAGTCCTCGATCATGGCGAGCTCCTGCACGCCCTTGATCTCCACACGGGCGCCGCCCGGTATCGAGACGTTGAGGTCCTCCCGGATCGTACCGATCCCCCGCTTGACCTTCCGGGTCGAGCGCAGGAGCATCCCGATCGCCTCCGCGACCTCCCGCGCCTCCTTTCCGTTCTCGATGTCGGGGGCCGTGGCGATCTCGATGAGGGGTATCCCTAGCCGGTCCAGCCGGTAGACGATCTCACCCTCGTTCTCCCCGATCTTCCGGGCCGCGTCCTCCTCGAGACAGATGGTCGCGATGTGGTGAACCTTCCCGCCCACCGTGAGCGAACCGTCCATCGCCACCACGACGGTGCGTTGGAAGCCGGCGGTGTTGGAGCCGTCGACCACGATCTTGCGCATCACGATCGCCTCCCGGGGGGCGTGCGCTCCCATCAGCTCTGCCATCGTGAGCGCAACGGAGAGCGCCTCGGGGTTGAGTCGGATCGGGGGCTCTTCGTCCGCCTCCACGAGGCAGGAATTCGGGGTGACCTGGTACCGGTACGAGATCTTCTTCGCGGACTGGACCTTCGCCGCCCGATCCATCTCTCCGGTCTCTCCTCCGGTGGCATGGAGAAGGCGGACGAACTCCCCCTGGACCGTCTCCGTGAGGTCGCTCGGGCACTTGCAGAAGAGCTTGCCCGTCGCCAGTTGTTGGTGAACCTCGAGTCCGGCCTTCACTCGGGCATCCCCCCGATCAGCGGCCGTCGCTCCCCCATCTCGCCCGCGAGGTCCGTGGTAAGGATCTTGGTGACCAGCCCCGCGCTCTGGGACTGGTGGAGCGCCCACAAGAGCTTCACATAAGCGGTCTCGGGCAGCATGTCTCCGAGGTAGACCACGCCGGCGGAGAGCAATTCCCGCCCGCGGGAGTAGACGTAGGGGTCCACCGTCCCACCGAGGCACTGGGTCGTCATCGCCACGATCACACCGCTCTCGGTCGTGCGCTGGACCCAGGGGACCAGCTCGGAGGCGAGGTGACCCATTCCGGTCCCGGCGAGCACGATCCCGCGGGCCCCGGCAGTGAACGCGGTAGCGGCTTCCGGTGTGAGCCCCGGGTGGATCCAGAGGAGCCGTCCCCTCCGATCAAACCCCTCTTCCAGCCGGACCTTACCCGGGCTCCGGGGACGATGGTCCGGGTTGAGCGTGATCGTCGTATCGACGGTCCCGAGCGGTTCCTGATTGAGCGTGCGGAAGGCGTCCCTCCGGGTGGAGTGCATCTTCCGGACCCTCGTGCCCCGATGGAACGTTGCGGTCCGGTCCGAGGGGTTCCCATGCATCAGCACGACGACCTCGCCCAGATCGGCTTCTCGGGCCACTTGGACTGCGCAGCGCATGTTGAAGACCCCGTCCGAGGAAGGTCGGTCGATCGAGCGTTGGGCCCCGACCATCACGACGGGTCCCGGGAGGTCCCGGAGCTGGAAGGCGAGGGCGCCCGCCGTGTAGGCCATGGTGTCGGTGCCGTGAGCAATGACCACTCCCTTGGCCCCCTGGTCGAAGAGCGTCTTGACCTCCGTTCCCAGTCGGTGCCAGTGTCCGGGCCCGATATCCTCGCTGAGGATATCGAAGACCTCCTTGAGCACGATGGGGCCATCGACCTCCGGGAAGAGCGCCTCCAGCGCGCGCCGCCCCCGGACAGGCTTGACCCCTCCCGTCACGTAGTCCACGTAGGAGGCGATGGTACCTCCGGTCGTCAGAATGGCCACGCCTCCCGAGACCGCTCCCCCGTTCGATTCCTCGGTCGTTTCCTCCCGACGCACCGTGCGAGCCTCTTCCCCCCAGAGCGGGCCCCCCAACTCCTCGATCGACTGGGTCTCGTGCAAGGAGAGGCCGATGTTGTACCCCGAAGGCAGTTTCAAGCGGAGGGAATCGGCCGCGGAGTACGGGTCTCGGGGGATGAGCCATCCCTCCCAGCGTCGACCATCTTCCAGCACGACCGCGAGGTGCGTCCCAGGGGGAAGCGAGGCGACCCGACCTGTGACGTCCGCTTCCTTCTCTCCTCCCGACATCCCTCGCACGCTCCGGTTCTCTTCGGTCGAACTTCTCCTTCCATCGAAAGAGGAAACCGCCGGGCTTATCAAAATTGCATGTCCTACCGAGTACCGATGCGGGACGGAAGGAGGCTCCCTTTTGAGAGGGCGCCGACAAGGCCGGGCGGTTCACTGGCTCCGGGGAGTCTGCCACCGGGGAAAATGCAAGCTTATATCCCTTCGGTCTCTGTATATGGCATGAGCTATCACGGCTCAGCCGGCACAGGGCTGGGCCCTTCCGTTTCCCACAGATCGGCACCGGCCCTCCTCCTCACCGGGGTGTTGGTCTTGGCCATGCTCCTTTCCCCGCTCTCCCTTCTTTCCTCTCCGGTCTCGACCCATTCCTCAGGGAACTCGCCCACCGGGCCGGTCGCTAATGTCTTCCCCACCTCCGGACCCGCTCCGAAGACCGTCCAGACGACCCTGACGGGGGTCGATGTCTCGTACTGGCAAGGTTCGGTGAACTGGGGCTCGGTGGCCTCGACCGGGATCAAGTTCGCTTTCACCCGCGCCTCGGAGGGTGGGGACTACACGGATCCCACCTTCGCCACGAACATGCAGAATGGGAAGGCCGCGGGCCTCTACATGGGTGCCTACGACTTCGGGTGCCCCGTGACGAACTCCAACGATGGCTGCACGGCCATCAGCGGATCCGCAGATGCGAGCTACTTCGACAGCGTGGCCGGTCCCTACTTCAAGTCGGGCTACATGTATCCCGCCCTCGACCTCGAGGTGGGCTGCGGTACCATCAGCACGACCGCGATGTCCTCCTGGGTGGCGGCGTGGATGAACACCGTGGAATCGTACATCTCCACGAACGACGGGTTCACCATTATTCCCATCGTCTACATGAGCAGTTCCTACGCCAGCGGCTGCGTGACCTCCTCCACCACCGCCTACCACCTTTGGGTCGCAGACTGGGGGGTCTCTTCTCCCTCCACGGGCTACTGGTCCACCTGGAGCTACTGGCAGTACACCGACGCAGCCTCGGTTAGCGGCATCTCGGGCTCGGTCGACGGAGATTACTTCAACGGGGGACTGTCCAGCCTCCAGTCCGGTTACATCTTCGGGTCCGCGCCCCTGACCGGGAGCTACGCGATGCAGGACGTGACGACCGGCACCCCTCTGTACTGCGGGGGCAGTTTCCTCACGGGAGACCAGATCCAATTCACGGGAAGCGCCTCCGGGGGAACGGCCCCCTATACGTACTCCTGGAACTTCGGCGATGGGACGTCCGGTTCCGGTCAGGTGGCGAGTCATGCCTATTCGAGCACCGGGTCGGTGGACCCCCTCCTTACCATCTCGGATTCCAAAGGGAACTCGTACCCGACGGGACAGAACTGTGCCTTCACGGTGAACCCGGGCCTCTCCATCTCCTCGGCCCTCAGCGCCTCTCCCAATCCGGTGGTGGTGACGAACACGACCACGTTCAGCATCGGGGCGACCGGCGGGACCTCTCCGTACTCCTATGCGTACAGCGGGCTCCCACCAGGATGCGGTTCCTCGAACACGGCGAGCCTTACCTGCACTCCCTCCGGGATCGGCACGTTCTCCGTCGTTGCGACGGTGACGGATGCCCAGGGGAGGACGGCTACTTCCTCGACCTCGCTGACCGTGCAGGCAACTCCTCTCGTGGTCTCCTCCTTCCTTGCGGTCCCATCCTCCCTCATGGTCAACAACTCCACCACCTTCTCCGTCACGCTCACGGGCGGGCTCGCCCCTTACGTGTTTGCCTACGCCGGGCTTCCCCCCGGCTGCGCCTCCGCCAATGCGGCCTCCCTGGCGTGCACTCCCACCGCGATCGGAAGTTACACCGTCTCGGTCACGGTGAGCGACAGCACGGGGCAGACGAAGCAGGCAACCACCACTCTTTCCGTAACCCCCCGGCCCCTGGTGATCACCTCCTTCCTCGCCACGCCCGCCACCCTCATGATACAGAACAACACCACCTTCCAAGTGGCGATCACGGGAGGCCTGGGTCCCTACTCGTACTCGTACGCGGGACTACCCACAGGATGCGTCAGTAACGATTCCTCCACGCTCCCCTGCGCTCCCTTGGCGGCCGGCCTCTTCAACGTGACGGTGACGGTGAACGACTCCCAAGGCCGCTCCGAGTCCGCCACCTTGACCCTCACGGTCCAGGAGGGACTTACCGTGGCCTCGTTCACGGCCACTCCCTCCCTCCTGAAGATCGGGGCCAAGACCACCCTCGTCGTGGACGTCTCCAGCGGGAATTCTCCCTACAGTTACACCTACTACCAGCTGCCGACCGGCTGCGCCTCCCAGAATTCGGCCGTGCTCTACTGCACCCCGACGGCCCCGGGAACGTACGCGATCGTCGTGGATGTCCGGGACTCCGCCGGAAGGATCGGTAGCTCGCGAGCCGACGTGCAGGTGGTGGCCCCGCTCACGATACTCTCTTTCCGCGCCGTTCCGGACGCGATCACCGTGGGAGAGTCGACCGTGCTGCAGGTCTCCCTTAGCGGAGGGGCGGCCCCGATCTCCTACGACTACACCGGCCTTCCCGGGGGCTGCTTGACGCACAGCGTGGCCTCGCTGGACTGTTCCCCCACCTCGTCCGGGACCTTCAACGTCTCGGTGACGATCCAGGACAGTCTGGGGGAGAAGCAGGTGAGCACCATCCTGCTCCACGTGGCCCCGGCGTACCTTTCGTCTCCCTCCGGCAGTTCTGCGTTCCTCACCCCCTCGACGCTCCTCCTCGTCGCTCTCGGCATCGCCGCGGTGGTATGCATCGCCGTCCTGATCCGGAGAAGGCGCCAGCGGCCCGAGGCCGAAACCCCCGGTTGAACCCGGGAGAACGAACCCCGTCCGTTCAGCGGTCGATCATGCCCATCATCTGGGGCGGGTAGCGTTCGCCGGCGGCCATGTTTCGGGGCACCGATGCGGCGATCCGGGAGAGGTCCTCCGTGGAAAGAGGAACGTTGGTGGCGCCCACGTTGTCTTCGAGATAGTTCGAGTGCTTCGTCCCCGGGATAGGAACGATGTCCTCTCCCTGATGGAGGACCCAGGCCAACGCCAACTGAGCCGGGGAGCATTGCTTCTCCCGCGCCAGTTCCTGGATCTTCTGGACGAGCCCCAGGTTCTTCTCGAAGTTGCCTTCCTGGAAGCGGGGATGATTGCGACGGGTGTCCTCTAACGGGAGGTCCTGCACGCTCTGGAAGCGGCCGGTCAAGAACCCGCGTCCGAGCGGGCTATACGCCACGAGGCTCACGCCCAGTTCGCGGCAGGTGCGGAGAAGCCCGTCTTCGGGATCGCGGGTCCACAGGGAGTACTCGCTCTGGACGGCCGCGATCGGATGAACCGCCTGGGCCCGTCGGAGCGTCGCCGGACCTACCTCCGAGAGCCCGAGATGGCGGACCTTCCCCTCCCGCACCAGTTCCGCCATGGCGCGGACGGTGGTCTCGATCGGGGTCGCCGGGTCCAGCCGGTGAAGGTAGTAGAGGTCGATGGTCTTGATCCCCAGCCGTCGCAGGCTCGCCTCACAGGCTTTCCGGACGTACTCGGGAGTCCCGTTGACCCTCCGGCCCGAGTCCGTCGGTTCAAATCCGAACTTCGTCGCGATGACCACCTCATCCCGGCACTCTCGCAGGGCCCGTCCCACGAGCTCCTCGTTCGTGTACGGTCCATAGATGTCGGAGGTGTCGAAGAACGTGATCCCGAGCTCCCGGGCCCGCACGAAGGTCTCCAGGGCCTTGGCCTCGTCCCGCCCACCGTAGAACGCGGACATCCCCATGCACCCCAGGCCGATCTCCGAAACGACCGGCCCTCCCTTTCCTAGCGTCCGTTTCTTCATTGTCCTCCTCCCATCACCGGATCTCAGCAGGCCCGGTCGGGACATATATTTTTGTGTGGTCCAGAATCCCAACGCAAGCTTATATCTCGACCGACGATATCGTCTGCTATGCGTTATCGTGGCCTGGGGGTCTCCGGGCTTCTGCCCTCCTCCGGCCGGACGCTGGGATGCGGTCTCCTTGTGTTGCTTCTTCTCTTGGGGTCCTTCGGCGGTATCGGGTCGGCACACCGGCCCGGTGGGGGCGGGAGCGTTCTCACCACCGCATCCCTTCGTTCTTTCCGGACCATCCCTCCGCACGCTACCGCGACAACCATCAACGGGGTCGACGTCTCCCATCACCAGGGCACCATCAACTGGGCCTCCGTAGCCGGCTCCGGCGTCACCTTCGCCTTTGCCAAGGCGACCCAGGGGACCACCTTCACGGATCCCGAGTTCGCCGCCAACATGGCGAACGGCTCCGCCGCGGGAGTGCGAATGGCCGGGTACGACTACGCCTGCCCCGTGACCGACTCTAACACGGGATGCACCGCGGACACCGGGACGCAGGAAGCGAACTATTTCGACAGCGTGGCGGGACCCTATTTCAAGTCAGGATACATGTACCCCGCCCTGGATTTCGAGGAAGGCTGCGGGGTCATCAGCAACGCGGCCTTGGACGGCTACATCATCGCATGGATGAACACCGTCGAGTCCTACATCTCGACCAACGACGGGTTCACCATCGTCCCGATCATCTACATGGACAGCTCCTACGCCTCGAGCTGCGTCGATACCAACGTGACCCAGTACCACCTCTGGATAGCGAACTACGGGGTCAGCTCTCCTAGCACCGGGGTCTGGTCCTCGTGGAACTACTGGCAGTACTCCTCCACAGGGACCGTTCCCGGGATCAGCGGGAGCGGCAATGTGGACCTCGATTACTTCAACGGGAACCTCTCCCAGCTCGTCTCCGGATTCACCTTCAACAGCACCAGCGGGACCCCGCTCACGTCGGGGTATGCTGCGAAGGACCTCACCTCAGGAGCGACCCTCCCGTGCGGTAGTTCCTTCCCGTTGGCGGATCAGATCCAGTTCACCGGGACTGCGTCCGGTGGAAGTGGAGGCTACACTTACGCGTGGAACTTTGGCGACGGGACCCAGGGTGCCGGCAATCCGGCGACCCACACTTACACTGCCGCGGGCACTGTGAACCCGCTGCTCACGGTCACCGACTCTGCGGGTGCGACGAACGTTTCGGGACAGGCTTGCCAGTTCACCGCGACCTCCGGGCTCTCGCTCTCCGCCCCGCTCGGGGCCACACCGGATCCCGTGAGCGCAGGAAGCACCACAACCCTGTCCGTCACGGTCGCGGGAGGGTCTCCTCCGTACTCCTACGCCTACTCGGGCCTCCCCGTCGGGTGCTCCACCGCCAACAGTCCCTCGCTGCTGTGTACCCCGACCTCGAGCGGGCAGTACTCCGTGACGGTCTCCGTCACCGATGCCGCGGGCCACAACCTTACTTCCACTGCGTCCCTCACCGTCAACCCCGCGCTGTCCTCCGTCACGATCTCCCCTGCTTCGACCTCGATCCCTGTGGGTGGGACCGCCAACTTCACAGCGGTCCCCACCTGCGTTGGTGGGTCCTGTCCTGCGAGCGGGGTCACCTACTCCTGGTCCTTGAACAACTCCCTGGGGACTCTCTCGTCTCTCACATCACCCACCGTCACGTTCGTGGCCAACGCCGCCCCGGGCTCGGTCACCCTGACGGTCCTCGCCCATCTCAACGGCTCGAGCCAGACAGGGACCGCCAGTCTCACCCTCACTTCCACCACGTCGGTACTGAGCTCGGTATCGGTTTCCCCCGCGACCCCCACGGTTGCCACCGGCTCGACGACCCTCTTCACTCCCACGCCGATCTGCTCACCTGGGACCTGCCCGAGCAGCGGGATCACCTACCTCTGGAAGGTCAACAACTCTTTGGGGAACCTGAGCACTACCCTCGGTCCGACCACCAGCTTCGTGGCCGGGAAGTCCCCCGGCCAAGTGCTGCTCACGGTCACCGCCACTTGGAACGGAAAGAACGTGACGGGGACGTCCCGGATCACCCTCTCCTCGACCACCCCCGCTCTTTCCTCGGTCGGGATCAGCCCGCCGTCGGACTCTCTTTCCACCGGGCAGAGCGCCGTCTTTGACGCCCTTCCCGTCTGTCCCGCGGGCACCTGCCCCTCGAATGTGACCTATTCCTGGTCGGTCAGCAACAACCTCGGGACCCTGCTCACCGCCACGGGCCCCTCCACGACCTTTGTTGCGGGCAACCTGGCGGGAACCACGACCCTCACGGTCGTCGCGCGCCTCGGCTCAGCCTCCACCAGCGGGACGAGCACGGTCACGATCTCCGCCGCCGGGCCTACGGCTCTTACCTTGGTCGGCGTCACCCCCTCCTCCTCGGTCGTGGACGTCGGGAACAACGCCGCCTTCAACGCCACGGCGCACTGCTCCCCCTCACCTTGCCCCCCGGGGGTCTCCTATGCCTGGTGGTTGTCGAACACCTCGTTCGGGTCGCTCTCCTCCTCCACGGGCGGCTCGGTCAGCTTCCGGGCTGCGAACATCCCCGGTTCCGTGACGCTTTTCGTGAACGCCACCCTGAACGGTTCCACGGTGGAGGGCTTCGTGAGCATCACGATCCACTCGGCATCCTCCCCCGGGATCCTCGGACTCTCGGACACGGACTACCTCCTCCTCGCACTGGTCGCAGGGATCGTTGCGATCGCGGTGGTGGCGGTCCTCGTGCGTTCTCGGCGCAAGAGGGCCGAGATGCCTCCCGAGGACCCCAATTACTATTTCAATAACGGAGCGAACTGATCAGCTTCAGGCCCATGGCGGCCCGCAGTACGCCGATGTGGGTGAAGGCCTGCGGATAATTGCCCAGCGGTGCCTTCCGGAAGGGGTCGTACTCCTCTGAGAAGAGACCCAGCGGGCTCGCGGACTGGATAAGTTCGTTCCAGTTCCTCCGCGCCTCCTCCATCCGACCCGCTCCCGCCAGGCACTCGACCAACCAGAAGGAGCAGAAGAGGAAAGCCCCCTCGGGGCAACCGATGCCATCGGAGGCGCGGTAACGGTAGACGAAGGGTCCTACGGAGAGATCCCGGACGACCCGATCGATCGTTCCCAGCACACGGGGGTCGTCAAAAGGAAGAAATCCCATGAGCGGGATCCGGAGAGTGGCCGCGTCTGGGAGATGCCGCTCGAAGGACTGCACGAAGGAGTTCAGGGTCGGGTCGAACCCCCGCGTCAGGATCTCCTCGCGCACGGTGGTGGCCTCGCGTTCCCATCGGGCCACCTCCTCCGCCGTCCCGAAACGACGGGCCAGCTTCGCGGACCTATCGAGCGCAACCCAGGCCATCAACTTGGAGTGGACATAGTTCGCCGGAGGGCCCCGGACCTCCCAGATCCCCCGGTCCGGGCGCCGCCAGAGTCGGACCACCTCATCCGCGAGCGCCCGAAGATAGGGCCACTCCGCCTGGAGGAATCCCGCGTCGAAGTTTGCCATGATGTGCACGAGGTTGAGCAGGCTGCCGTAGATGTCCAACTGGAACTGGTACTCCGCACCGTTCCCCACCCTCACGGGCCGGGAATCCAGGAATCCCGCGAGGTTGGGCAGTTCCCGCTCCGCGAGGTTGGTCTCTCCATGGACGCCGTAGAGGACCCGGAGCATGCCATTCTTCCGGCCGTGCGTCCGGTTGAGAGACCACCGGAGGAAGGCCTTCGCCTCATCGGTGTGGCCCTGCATGACCAGGGCCTTCGCGGTGTGCGCCGCATCGCGTATCCAGGAGTAGCGGTAGTCCCAGTTCCGAACACCTCCCGGCCACTCGGGGAGGGAGGTGGTGGGGGCGGCGACGAACGCCCCGGTGGACCGGTGGGAGAGCAACTTCAGGGTGAGGAGCGAACGTTCAACGATGGGGTGGGTCTCCAGGGGCACTCCGGTGGCGGGGACCTGCACCTTCCCGATCCAGGTCCTCCAGTACTTCTCCGTCTGCGAAAGAAGCGCGGAGGCGGACCGGTCGCTTGGCCGTTCCTCCCCCCACACGAGTTCCACGACGAAGTCCTCCCCCGGTGATACGAGCGCTACCGCCTCCGCACGGTCTCCGGTGATGGTGAAATCCTCCACCGGGGAGCGGTGACGGATCTCGGACGCCCCCGAGGAGGCGAGAAGGTCCTTGTCCCCGGGAAAGAACACGGGGGGCTCGGCCCCGTAGTTGAACCGGGGCTGGAACGTGAGGCCGATCCGGACGGGCCCGCCGTGCGCGGAGACCATGCGAACGATCATCGGGGACCTCTCCCCATTCCGGCCGTTAAGGACCGGCATGAAGTCGGTGAGCACGAGTTCCCGTTCTCCCGGGATGGCGAAGTGTGTTTCCAAGATGTTCGTGGAGGGCCGGTAGCGCTGTTGCGAGGTACCTCCCTCCAGGGGTCGGATCGCATGGGTGCCGCCCTTCTCCTTGTCCAAGATCCGCCCGAAGACGCTCGGGGAGGCGAACCGGGGCATGCAGGCCCAGTCCACCGCACCCCACTTGGAGATCAGGGCGGCGGTGTGCATGTTCCCGATGAGACCGTATTCGTAGAGATCACGGGGGATCGGTAGGGGAGGGAAGGCAGGAAGCTCGACCATCGGGAGGGATCCGCCAGGAATCGTGGCAGCCAGCGACGCAGGACTGGGCACGGGTCACACTCTCTGCGTAGGGAGCGTCAGGGTTCGAATCTCCCGGCAAGCGATCTTCACGGTCGTTCTTGCCCCTCATTACGGGCTGCGCACTATATAGATATTTAGCCTAACTTTTGGGAACGAAACCACGGCCCGGACGGCCGGGAGTGACGAAAGATCCTCCCTCCTCCCCACCGGGGGAGAAAGGCCTTTCCCCAACGATAACGGGGGTATCCGTTGAGGGGGCCGACGGCCGCACGCGGTAGGCTTTTCTCCTTTCCTATATTACCCTCGGTAATGGACAACTATCCGGCCGGCGGGTATTCCCAGCAACCAGAGAACGTCTGGTGTCCGGAATGCGGCCAGGTGGTGCCCCTGAAGATACTGGCCGTCCATAGGAACCGCCTGCACAATGTCCCCCTTCCTACTCCTCCCCAACGATCGGCCGATTCTCCGGATTCCTCTGTCCCGATGTGGGTTTCCGACAAGGAACCCCCGCCTCGGCCGCAGCCGGAACTCGCGGCGCAACCGACCTCCCCGGACACTCCCGACGATTCGGGGGATGCCCAGGACACGGACGCCGAGATCCCGCCCCACGAGCACGAGATGCCGGAGCATTCCCACGAGGAGTACAAGAATCTCGTCCAGACCCACAACAACGAGATGACCACGATCAAGCTGGCCATCGCCCAGCTGGCACAGAAGCTGCAGGAGAAGACGGCAGAGCTCTCCCAGCTCCAAGGGCTCTTGGACCAGGTGGTCAAGAAGCACGAGGAGGACGAGATGCTGACCGCGACCCCGGTGGCGCTCTACGACACCGACGAGAAGAAGGTCGTGCAGGTGAGCCTTCTCTTCCAGCAGAAGGGGGTGACCACGGACCAGGCGCTCAAGCAGGCCGTGGACAACTGGCACAAGGAGGGGCTCTCGGTCGACGTGGCGGGCCTTCCCCCCAACATGAGCGTCCGGGTGCGCGACGACGCCCAGGGACGGGGCTTCGACCTGATCCCCACGAACATGATCCTGCTTCGCGTCTCCAAGAAGGACCGCGAAGCGCTCTCCGAGACGTTCAAGTCGGCCTGATCCTTCCGCGGATCGCTCGTACCGTCGTCTACCAGGGGACCTTCTTCAGCCCGACGAAATACCCCAGGATGTTGAAGCTCGCGTGCAGGAAGAGCGAGAGAATGAGCACCCAGCCCACGAGGAGGATCCCCGTCGCGACCTCCGGCCAGAAGGCGGCCAAGAAGAGCTGGGGGAAGAAGAGCCCGATGAGGACCATCGGGAGGAGGATGAAGGGAAGTTGGTCGAGGAACGGAGAGCGCCCCCCGCTCTGGGTCCCCTTGCGGCGTTTGACGAAGGAACCGAGGGCGTCGCCCGCCATGGCACCGTAACTGAGAGCGGCGATAGGGAGGATCGCCGCCGCGAGGTCGGGAGCGAAGAAGGGAACGAATTGGAGCGAGGGCGGAGCCAAGAGCAGGAGGTATTCCTCGAAGAGTCCGACCAGGAGCCCCAAGGTCCCTCCGATGAGGAACCCGAGCCATGTCTTCGAGGTTCCGAGCAGGGGGCGACCGTCCTTCGCCCATGTCCTCCCCAGATCCATCCGCGGACCCTTCCCCCGGGAGAAGGGCGCTGTCCCGTTCGCAATGTAGACCGGGAGCACCACCCAGAGGGCGCCGGCCATCGCCAGGAGCCAAAGCGTCACGGCCGCTCCCAAGTTGCGGATACTCTTAAATCCCATTCTTCGCTTCCCGTCCTTCTGTCATGCCCCGAAGACCTGTCGAGGACCTCGGTACCGCCGACCTCCGTTCCCCCGACCGGATCCTGAAGGCTTACGGCAAGGCCGGAGGGTTCAGTGCCCGCGCCCTCGCGACGGCGGCCGACATCTTGGAAGGCATGTGGCGAGACCCCGGAGCCACCGTCTTCCTCTCCTTCCCTGCGGATATCATCGCTACCGGGACCCGGGGGCTCATCCGCGACCTCGTGGCGAGCGGCCTCGTGGACGTGGTGATGACCACCTGCGGGACGTTGGACCATGACCTGGCCCGCGCCAGCCGCAAATACTACGAGGGCGACTGGCTCCTCGACGACCGGGAACTCGCAAGGAAGCACATTTACCGCCTGGGAAACGTCGTGATCCCCCAGGCGAACTACGGCGGCATCCTCGAATCCGAGATGCGCAAGATCCTCGGGAAGCTCTACCGGGCCGGGGCCCGCAAGATCTCTTCCAAGGACCTCGTCTGGGCTATCGGCGAACACCTCGCCGGGCCCAAGGGGAAGACCTCCATCTGCCGGGCGGCCTTCGAACAGAAGGTCCCCGTCTTCGTACCCGGGATCACCGACGGGGCGGTCGGGAGCCAACTCTGGCTCTACTGGCAGGACCACAAGGACCTCTCCATCGATCTCTTGCGGGACGAGCAGGATCTCTCCGACATCGTGTTCACCGCCAAGCGCACCCATGCCATCATGCTCGGTGGCGGCATCTCGAAGCACCACACGATCTGGTGGAACCAGTTCCGGGGGGGTCTTGACAGCGCCCTCTATCTCACCACCGCGGTGGAGTGGGACGGGTCGCTCTCGGGCGCCCGACTCCGCGAGGCGGTCAGCTGGGGGAAGGTCCGGCCCAACGCACAGCAGGTGACGGTCGAAGGGGATGTGACCGCCCTCTTCCCGCTCCTCGTGGGAGCGGTGCTGGAGCGCCTCGGCTCGTTCAGGAGAGAACGTACTCCAGGATAGCCTTCTGGGCGTGGAGCCGGTTTTCGGCCTGGTCCCAGATGGCCTGGTCCGGGCCGTCCATGACCTCGTCGGTGATCTCAAGGCCCCGGTGGGCCGGAAGGTCGTGCAGTGCGAACGCTCCCTTCTTCGCGATCGACAAGAGGTGGGAGTTGATCTGGTACCCCTTGAAGGCCGCCATCCGCTGCTTCTCCTGGGCTTCGTCCCCCATCGAGATCCACACGTCGGTGTAGAGGGCATCTGCACCCTTGGCCGCCTCCTCGGGCGAATCCACGACCCGGACCGTGGAGCCCTTCGCAAGGGAGAGGCTCTCGGCCCGCTTGATGACCCAGGGCTTGGGCCGGTAGCCCGGGGGAGTCGCGGCCACAAAGTCGAGCCCGACCATCGCCGCTCCGAGCATCAGGGAGTTGAGCACGTTGTTCCCATCCCCGATGTACGTCAACTGACGGGAGGAGAACTTCCCACCCCAGCGCTCCCAGAGCGTCAGGAGATCCGCCACGATCTGGCAAGGATGCTCGATGTCGTCGAGCCCGTTGATCACGGGTATCGTGGCCCACTTCGCCAGCTCGAGCATGTCCTCGTGCCGGAAGGCGCGGTACATGATCACGTCGTAGTAACGGGAGAGGACGCGGGCGGTGTCCGAGATCGTCTCCCCGCGGCCCAACTGCATATCCTTGGAAGAAAGGTAGACCGCATGACCCCCGAGGTCGGTCATCGCAAGCTCGAAGGAGCTCCGTGTCCGCGTCGAAGGCTTCTCGAAGATCATCGCCATCGCCCGCCCCTCGAAGTTGCGGTGGGGCTTGCGCAACCTCCGCAGCTCCTTGAGCTCCGCGGCCCGTTTCAGGAGGGTCTCAATGTTCGAGGAGAGATCGGCGATCGAGATCACGTCCCGTTCCTTGCGGGCGGGGGTCGCAGAGGGTGCCATGGTTCAGCCATCACCCGTTCGAACATATAAACCGCGAGGACAGGAGAGCGGCCGTCGGCGAAACCGCGGCGCTGCGGACAAAGTTCTCCCGCCTGCCTCTAACGTTCGCTCCCGACCCACTCGGTAGCGCGGGCGTCGGAGGAAGTTTAATTACGGGCGTACTTCTTCCCAACTCCGCGTGCCCAGGTAAATGGTCCAGGATCAGGGTTCTCCGTTCTTCGGGAGGGAGAAGGAATGTTCCCTTCTCGAAGGCGCCCTGGCCAAGACCCGGAACTCCCAGGGCGGGACCTGGATACTCTCCGGACCTGCGGGGATTGGAAAGACCCGGTTGCTCCGGTGGCTCGACGACAGGGCCAAGGCCGAAGGATTCGAGACCCATTGGACCTATTGCCTTAAGGAGGCCAACAGCGCCTTCTTCCCCTTCTATCAGATCTTCGATCCGCACCCCGACAGTTCCGGCTCCCTGACCTCGGGGCCCTCCTCTGACGGGGAGATGCCTCCTGTCCTGTTCCTCGAGGAAGAGCGTCCTCACCGCATCTTCCAGGAGGTGTCCGCCACCCCCCAGCAACCGCCCGCCCTGATCCTGAGCCGCGAGAAGGAAACCACGCTCCGGCAACGCCATCCCTCCCTCCCGCCGTCCTCGAAGGTGTTGTGGCTCTCGCGGGTGGAGG
>JAKAYL010000076.1 GCA_021809545.1 Thermoplasmata archaeon | reverse complement strand
GGGCACTATTTCACTTGGGAGGACCTTCCAACCGGAGGAAAATGCCTTATGGCCCGGACCGTAACCCACCCCGGAACCGCGGGCGGGCGCGTAGATCAGCGGAAGATCGCCTGATTTGCAATCAGGAGGCCTCGGGTTCAAATCCCGACGCGTCCACTTGCACGAACTCTGTGAGCACGCTCCCGAAGGAGGAGGGGTGCGCGAAGGCGACGAGGCGACCCCGGGCCCCCTTCCGGGGCTTCTCGTCGATGAGGCGGACCCCGGTCTCCTTGAGGTGGTGGAGCGTCTCCGTCAGGTTCGAGACCTCCAGGGCCACGTGGTGGATCCCCTCGCCCCGCTTCTCCAGGAACTTCGCGATGGGAGAATCGGGGGTCGTGGGTTCGAGGAGTTCCAAGTGGGATTCGCCTACCTCGAGGAAGCTGACCCGCACCCGCTGGCTCTCCACGATCTCCGGGGGAGAGCCGGCGACCCCGAGGGCCTTCTGCCAGGTGGCGATGTGCTCGTCGAGTTTCCGTACCGCTATTCCTACGTGATCGATCTTCATGACTTAGAACCCCTTCCTTGGATGGTATTCCCCGAACAGCTCACGCCACGCCCCGGCGACCTCTCCTAGGGTCGCTCCCTTCTTGAGGGCTTCGAGGACGTAGGGGACGACGTTCTCCCCCTTTTCCGTGTGCTCCTTGAGGCGGGCGAGGGCAGCTTCCACAGCCTTCGAGTTCCGGGCCTTCTTGAACGCCTTGGACTTCCGGATGGCCTTCTGCTCGATGGTCTTGGGGATCTTCTGGCCCCGGCCTCCCCCCTTTCCCCGTCCTTCGGGGAAGAGGTAGAAACCCTCCTCGGTGTCCTTGTGGTGGGTGACCCCGACAATGTGCTCGGTGCCGTTCTCGAGGGCCCGTGCGGTCCGGTAGGCCTCCTTGGCAATCTCCTCCTGGAAGAAGCCCTTCTCGACGGCGGCCACGGCACCGCCGAGCTTCTCGACCTCGTCCAGGTAGGCACGGGCCTCGGATTCGATGGTGTCCGTCATCTCCTCGATCGCCCAGGCCCCTCCGAAGGGGTCGACGGAGTTCGCAACACCGCTCTCCTCCGCAAGGACCTGCTGGGTCCGCAGAGCGAGCCGTGCGGAGGCTTCCGTGGGAAGCCCGAGCGCCTCGTCGAAGGAGTTGGTGTGGAGGGACTGCGTCCCGCCCATCACCGCCGCCAGGGCCTCGATGGTGGTGCGTACGACGTTGAGCTCCGGCTGCTGGGCCGTGAGGGAGGAACCTGCGGTCTGGGTGTGGAACCGGAGCATCTGGGAGCGGGCGGACCGTGCTCCCAGGACATCCTTCGCCACTTCGGCCCAGAGCCGGCGGGCGGCGCGGTATTTCGCCACCTCTTCGAGGATCTTGATGGAGGAGGAGAAGAAGAAGGAGACACGGGGGAGGAAGTCGTCCACCCCCATTCCCCGTTCCTTGGCGTGCCGGGCATAGGCGATGGCGTCCGCGATCGTGAAGGCGACCTCCTGGGCAGCGGTGGCCCCGGCCTCGCGCATGTGGTAGCCGGACACGGAGATGGAGTTCCACAGGGGCATCTCTTGGGTGGTGAACTCGATGACGTCGACGGCAAGGCGCATCGAAGGGCCCGGGGGGTAGATGTAGGTGCCCCGGGCAGCGAACTCCTTCAGGATGTCGTTCTGCACCGTCCCGCCGAGCTTCGCCCGGGGGACCCCCCGGGATTCGCCGGCGAGGACCATGAGGGAGAGGAGGATGGGGCTGGTGGCGTTGATGGTCATCGAGACCGTGACGTCCTGCAGGGGGATCCCCTGGAAGAGGCGGTCGATGTCCTCCTTGTTGGAGATGGAGACCCCGACCCGGCCGACCTCCCCTTGGGCCTTGGGATGATCGGGATCGAAGCCGATCTGGGTCGGCAGGTCGAAGGCGACCGAGAGGCCGGTCTGGCCGGCCGTGAGGAGGGAGCGGAAGCGCTGGTTGGTCTCCTCCACCGTCCCGAAGCCCGAGTACTGGCGCATCGTCCAGAACCGGCCCCGGTACATGGTGGGTTGGATGCCGCGGGTGAAGGGGTATTCTCCCGGGAATCCGAGCTTCTCCTGGTAGTAGCGCTCCTCGTTCTCCGGGGGGAGGCCGAGGAGGGGAGCGGGCCCGAACTCCGAGGGGTCCTTGCCTGCCTGCTCCTTGACCGCCTTGCGCCACTTGTCCCGGGAGGGAGCTTCGACGGTGGACATCGCTCCCGCCAAGGTCCTCAGGCCTTTAATGCCTGTCGGACCAGCCCCGGGATCTCGTAGGGGAACTTCGCGACCCGGACGCCCGCCTTGGAGAGGGCCTGGACCTTGCTCTCGGCCGTGCCCTTCCCACGGGTGATGATGGCGCCCGCGTGCCCCATTCGCTTGCCCGGGGGCGCGGACTGGCCGGCGACATAGGAGACGACAGGCTTCGTGACGTGCTTACCGATGTACTCGGCCGCTTCCTCCTCCGCAACGCCTCCGATCTCTCCGACCATGACGATGGCGTGCGTCTCGGGGTCCTTCTGGAATCCCGCGAGCGCGTCGATGAAGGTGGTCCCGGGGACGGGGTCTCCGCCCAGACCGATACAGGTCGTCTCCCCGAAGCCGTTCTCCGTCAGGTTGTTCACGATCTCGTAGGTCAGCGTGCCGCTCCGGCTGACGACCCCGACGTTCCCGGGCTTGAAGATGACGTTCGGCAGGATGCCGACCTTGGCCGCTCCGGGGGTGGCGATCCCCGGGCAGTTGGGGCCCAGGATCCGCGTGCCCTTGGCGGAGGCGTAGTAGAGCATGTCCAGCATGTCGTGGAAGGGGATGTGCTCGGTGATGATCACTGCGAGCGGGATCCCGGCGTCCGCGACCTCGAAGAGCGCGTCCTTCGCGAAGGGGGCGGGGACGAACAGGCAGGCAGTGTTGGGGTGGGTAGCCTTGACGGCGTCCTCCACGCTCTCGAACACCGGTACTCCCTCGACCTCAGGGACGCCCTTGCGCATCGAGGTCCCGGCCACGACCTGGGTGCCGAAGGCCTTCATGCCCCGGGTGTGGATGGTCCCCTGGTGGCCCGTGATCCCCAGGACGAGGACCCGGGTCGAGGCATCGACGAAGACGCTCATTGCCCCTCCATCGAGACCACTTGGCGCACGGCTTCTGCAAGGTCGGAGAAGGAGCCGATCCCGGCTTCCTTCAGGATCGCCTTGCCCTCCGTCTCGTTGTGCCCGCGGATCCGGGTGACGATGCCGAAGGGGGGCGGGTTCTGCTTGATCTCGCTCACGAGGCCGCTCGCCACGGTGTCGCACCGAGTGACCCCGCCGAAGATGTTGATGAAGACGACCTTGGGGTGGGCCTCGCTCATGAGGAGGAAGGCCTCGGCGACCTTCTTGGGGTCGTCCGTCCCTCCCAGATCCAGGAAGACTCCCGGCTTCCCGCCGTTCTCGAGGAGCACGTCCAGGGTGGCCATGGTAAGTCCCGCGCCGTTCGCGATGACTCCTACGTCCCCGCCCATCTCCACGAAGGCGATCCCCTTCTCGTGGGCCTTCTCCTCCAGGGGTGTCATGTCGCCCTGGAGGTGGTCGTACTGGGGGTGCCGGAAGATGGAATCGTCCTCGATGGTCACCTTCGAGTCGAGCGCGAGGAGGTGACCGGCGCTGAGGACCAGCGGGTTGATCTCCACGAGCTCGGCGTCCTCACCCTGGAAGATCTTCCAGAGGGTTTCCATGAGGACCCCGACCTCCTTGGCCGGGGCGTCCGTGAGGCCGAGGAGCTTCGCCACCTGGCGCTTCTGGTAGTCCAGGATGCCGGCGTAGGGGTGGACCCAGAGCTTGTGGATCTTCTCGTCGGGGACGTTCTCGATCTCGACGCCTCCCTCGGCGCTGAACATGAGGATGGGCAGACGCTTCGAGCGGTCCAAGGTAAGGGAAATGTAGAGTTCGCGTTCGATGGGCCGCTTCTCCTCCACGAGCACCTCCTTCACCGTCTCGTCCTTGAACTTGGAACCGATGAGCTCTCCCACCGCTTTCTGGGCCTCCTCCGCCGTGTTGGCGAAGCGGAGCGCACCCCCCTTTCCACGTCCCCCGACCCGGACCTGCGCCTTGACCACGCAGGGGAGGGGAACTTGGGTTCCCAGGGCCTTGGCCGCCTCCTCTCCCGAGTGCACCACGGCACCCTTCGGAAGCGGTATTCCGTAATTCCTGAAGACTTCTTTTCCTTGCCACTCCAAAAGCTTTACCATGCGGCCTCCGAAAACCGGAGGCAATTTAACGATTCGGTAGTCCGTTACCCACGGCCTCCCGCCGGACCCCGTTCCGGGGGCATCCTGTCCCCGGGGCATGAGGTCCGGCCCCGGGGAACGGCACGACCCGTTAGGGTACGTTCCATCTCCTGGGTTCCGGAGGCCGTGGCGGGGGGTTGCCCCCCCGAAAGGGTTTATCCCGCGCTGGGAGCGAGGGTTCCCTGCACCGTCGGGATCAGACCTTCCAGGGCGAACAGCAGTCCGCCGAAGAAGACCACGATCGACCCGGCGATGGCGAGGGCCGACGTCATGAGGAAGGCCCAGGAGATCGCTCCCAGGACCAACATCCCCACGCCTCCCGCGAGCTTCTCGTTTCGAGTGCCGCGGGCGTAGTACGTCAGGACGAGGGCTGTCAATCCGACAACCCCTGCCACGACGCCGGTCGTCATGCCGGCCAGGATGGGGCCGACATGGTTGGTGGTTATGGTCGCCGCCACCCCGAGGAAGAAGGCCACCAGAGCGCCCATTAGGATGAGCACTCCGCCGACCGCCCCCAGGAGGGTGGGTATCCGGTTTCGTTCCATGTTCTTTTCACCTCGCCCGGCAGGACCTGGGGTGGGTATTTGAAGGGGAATTAGATATAATCGCTACAAT
>JAKAYL010000029.1:7109-22399 GCA_021809545.1 Thermoplasmata archaeon | reverse complement strand
TCCCCGGGGATTTTCACTGTCTCGTGGACAACATGGTGGTCTTCATCGGAAACGCCGACGAGGCGGGCCAGGTCCAAGCGACCATCGAAACCGCCGCGGCCGAGCGGAAGAAGTCCCTGCAGGGTCCCGGATGAGACCTCGTAGGGGGTCTCCTGCGCAGCGTCAGTAGGGCGGGTAAGGAGCCGGCGGAGGAACCGACGTCGGACCCTGGAAAGCGGGGTCCCACGCGCTCATCTCTTTGAAGTACGCCCGGAGCCGGAGGAACCCGATCGCCATCAGGACGAGGCCCATGAGGGAGGCGAACAACGCCGTCCCCGGACCCCACGTCATGTTCCCCGAGATCGGATCCGAACCGTTGGGCATGGTGTAGGCGCAGGAACCGGTGATCGCCGAGGCCGACGTGCCCGGCACACAGATGCTGGAAACGATGAACCCGCCCAAGATGATGCTGAAGAGGAGGAAGAGAAGGGTGGCGACCAGGAGCAGGACGAAGGCGTTCCGGGCCAAGGTGTAGGGACGTTTGACCTGCTTCGTGACCACGGGACCCTGAGCGGAAGAGGCTCGGATCCCCAACACGCCGGAGATCACGGCGAGAACCAGGGAAAGCAAAACCAGGATCGCGGCTAGGACGAAAAGGAAGCCGATCCCTCCGGCCTGATAGTAAAAGAAGCAACCTCCCGCGTTCGCCGTGGTTCCCTGGGAATTGGTCCCGGTGGCGTTCGCGCAGACGTTGAAGGTGTTGAGGTTCTCGTATCCTGACACGGCCACGTTGTGGGTGTCGGTTCCCGTCAGGGAGAAGGCGAACCAGGGGGTCAGCAGGGTCAGCACGAGCAGCGCCGCTCCCGCGAGGACGAGGATGGAAGGGACCCGCGAGTTCCTGCGCTCCAGCGTCGGGGGCACGGCGGGAACCTCTGGTGAGCTGGGTGCTCCCCAAGACCCCGGATCCGCCCCACCGAAGTTCGGGGGTCCCGCGTGGGCATAGGCGGGGTCGACCCCCGAATACTCCGGCGGGACACCCTGCGGGGAAGGAGGGGGGAAGGGGAAGGACGGAGGCTGATGGGCCATCGGGAAGGGCCATACAGAGCTACATCTTAAAGCTGATTGACCGACCACTTTCGGAAATGAGACTTTGTCTCATTCCTGATGACGAATCCGCCGCACAATTGGTAGAGAATGCGGGGTGCAGGCTTATATGCCCGGGTCCTTTTGCCGAGACGGGGCCTTGACTGATCCTAACTCCCACGGCAATGTTATCCGCGGGAATCTTCCCGCCCTCTGGGCCGTCACGGTCGTCCTTCTGTCCTTCCTGCTCCTGTTCCCGCCCGCGGCCAGCGCCCGGGGACTGCCGGCCCGCCCTCTTTCCCCCCTGAGCTCCTCCTACACCGAGATCAACTACACGCAGGGGACGGCAGACTCGGGGCTCGGCAGCCTCTACGGGGTCGCCTTCAATCCACAGAACTCCTCGTTCTACACTGTCGACGACAGCAACACGGTCACCGTGATCCGCGAGTCCCCGTTGACAACGATGACCACTTTCACCGTTCCCTCTGGGAAGTACTCCACCATCGCCATCGATCCGGTCCATCAACTGGGTTTCGTCAACGGAGGAGCCACGCAGGAGGTCACGATCTTCAACGCCACCTCGCTCAAGGTCGTGAAGACGCTGGTCACGGGGGGTGGGGCCGGGCTCGCACTTGACACCCAGCACGGGGTGGTCATGTTCGACAACGGGAGCTATCTCTCCTTCTACTCCTACGCCTCTTGGACCGGTCTCGGCAATGTTCCCGTCTCCCCGAGCGGCAAGCTCGCCTTCGACCCCGTCCATCAACTGGTGGCCTACGTGGCCTCGGGCACCGGCGTGGGGCTCGTGAACGAATCCACGCTGCAGTTGGTCAAGACCTTCACCGTCCCCAGTTCGCCCCTGGGGCTCGCCTACGATGAGATCTCCCACAACTTCCTCGTCGGGACGTATACGACGCTCACCTTGATCCAGGTCGCTCCCACCTTCCCCGAGACCAACTACACCCTGTCCTCGGGGGCGAACGCCAACGCCATCGTGATCGTAGGGGGCGGCGCGGACGAAGCGCTCCTCTGGGAGTACGCGGGAACTTCGGGGGCGAGACTCCTCCCCTTCGACCTCTCCCGGGACGTGTTCCTCCCTTCCCTTCTCTACGCGACCACTGCCTGGCCGGCGAACATCGCCATCGATCCCGCGTCCCTCACGGCGCTCGCCGTCGACCCCCTGACGTACTCTGCGATTCCCTACCTCCCCCACCTCCCCAGCCATTCCTTTGTGAACATCCGTGAGAGCGGGCTCGCCCCCGGCACCAACTGGTGCGCCACCCTCAACGGGTCGGTCACCTGCTCGACCAGCACCCTGCTCTCCTTCAGCGAGCCGGCGGGCACCTACGCCTGGTCGGTCTCCCCGATCATGGGGTATTCGGTCACCCCCGCCTCCGGCAGTGTCGCCGTCGCCTCCGCTCCCGTCAACTTTTCGGTGGTCTTCACCGCGCTGTCGAACAGCCTCTTCAACGTGACCTTCACCGAGGCCGGCCTGCCCTCCGGCACGAACTGGTCGGTGGTCCTCAACCTCGTCGTGAAGTCCTCCCTGACCTCCACGATCGTCTTCCCGGTCCTCAACGGATCCTACTCCTACTTCGTCGGCGGAGTGACCGGCTACGTGAGCAACCCGTCCCGGGGCACCGTGAACGTCACCGGGTCGGCCACCGGCGTGGCGGTCAACTTCTCTGCGCCTCCGGTGCCCAAGTATGCGGTGACGTTCGCAGAGACCGGGCTTCCCGCCGGCACCTCCTGGTCCGTTTCCGTCAACGGGACCAACCACACTTCCACCACCTCCACGATCGTCGTCAACGAGACGAACGGGACCTACACCTTCGTGGTGGGCTCGGTCACCGGCTACAACGCCAATCCGTCCACCGGTACCGTGACCGTGAAGGGCGGGGTCGCCCAAGTGCCCATCATGTTCACCGCGAAGGGGATCACGACCTACCAGCTCAACTTCACAGAGTCGGGGCTCCCGACCGGAACCAGTTGGTCGGTCTCGCTGAACGGGACGACCCAGAACTCGACCGCTTCCTCGATCGTCTTCGTGGAGCCGAAGGGGAACTACACGTTCGTCATCCCCACGGTCCCGACCTATCATTCCTCTCCCTCCACGGGCTCCGTCACCCTGACCTCGAACCAATCCGTCGCCATCACCTTCCTTCCCGGTCTCGCCTACAACCTGACCTTCGTCGAGCAAGGGTTGGTCGCCGGAACGAACTGGTCCGTGACCATCTCGCCTAGCACCGTCTACAGCACCACCTCCACCCTGACGTTCCACCTCTCCAACGGGACGTACACCTACGTCGTGAGTTCCGAAACCGGGTACTCCGTCGCCCCGGCCGCAGGGTCGATCACGATCTCGGGAGGGAACTTGGTCCAGACGATCATCTATACTCCCATCGTCAGCCTATACAAGGTCACCTTCTCCGAGGTCGGTCTTCCGACGGGCGTTACCTGGACCGTCACCCTCGGGAGCTCCCAAGCCAGCGCCCTGACCCCCAACAGTATCGTCTTCGGCGTGGCGAACGGGAGCTATACCTTCGTCGTCGCACCCGTGAGCGGGTACTCCGCCCTTCCCTCCTCGGGAACGGACTATGTGAACGGCGCCCCCGCCAGCACCTCCGTTACGTTCTCTCCCGTGCTCACCTACACCCTCACCTTCTCGGAGTCCGGCCTCCCTGCGGGAACCTATTGGTGGGTACAGATCAACAACCCCGCGAACCGGACCTTCTCGTCGGCCACGACCATCGTCTTCAATCTCACCAACGGCGGGTACACGTTCCAGGTGGGGAACGCCTCGGGCTACACCCCGAGCCCCAGCAGCAGCACGGTGACCATCGCAGGGTCCGCCCAGACCATCTATGTGGTCTTCACACCCCCCGTAAGGTATTACACGGTCCATTTTGTCGAGACCGGCCTTCCAGGAGGAACGCTCTGGTCGGTCTCCTTCCATGGGACCACGAACTCCCAACCCTCTCCCGGGGAACCGACCTTCAGTGTCCCGAACGGCACCTGGTCGTTCACCGTCGGCTCCGTACAGGGCTACACTGCGAACGTCACCTCGGGTGTCGTCAACGTTCAGGGCAGCGCGCACAATGTCTACATCGGGTTCACCAGCAGCAGCGGCGGCGGCTCTTCCAGTGCTCCCTCCTTCATGCCCGGGAGCACCCTCTACGACCTCGTGTGGATCGTGGCGATCGTGGCCGTGGGCATCGCCGCCGGGATCTTCTCCCGGCCCAAGCATTCCAACACCCCGTGACCCCCGCCCGTTGGGCACGGGCTCGGGATCCTCGTTCGTCGACACAAAACCCTGAAGTGTCCCCAACTCTCTTGCCCGGGAAGAGCCATCGAAACCGGTGGAGGAAGAAGGAGATCATGGCGGATACCGGAGATCACGGCACGGGTTCCCTCCCGGACGGGGACGTTTGGCAGGGAAGCGAGCTCCTCTACCGACCGCTCCGTTCTGGGGACCTCGCCTCCCTGCGAGCTCTCCTCGACCGTGCCGTCCCGGACGACTACCTCCTGCCCATGGCCGCCGAGTGGATGGCCGGCGGCATCACGTTGGGAGGATGGCGGGGCTCCGAACTGCTCTCGGTGCTACGCCTGGACGACCTCGGGGATGGGGAAGGCTGGCTCGGCGGGCTCCGCGTGGCCCCCGAGTTCCGAAAGGGGGGCCTGGGCAAGGAACTGATGCACTACACGCACAAGCTCGCCACGCGTCGGGGGTTCTCGCACCTGCGCATGTTCATCGAGGAAGAGAATGTCGCCTCCCAGCGTCTCTCTGCGGCGGTGGGCTATGCCCCCATCCTCACGCTTTGCCACTTCGCGGGCCAAGTGACCGCGGAGGCAGGGCGTCCCACGGTGGTCCCCCTCTCTCCCGAGCCCCCGCTCCGCCTCGGGGAGCTCCCATGGCTCCGGTCCTTCGGAGGATTCTTCTCACCGATGGCCAGGGAAGGGTACCGGCTGGTGCGGGCCACCCCGTCTCGTCTCCGCGTTGAGGCCGAGGCGGGCACGCTCCTCCGGTCGCCCACCTCCGGAGCGGTCTTCGTCCTTTCCACCGCGCAAGAGGTCTCCTGGGCCCCCGCCCCCCTGCGTGCCCTCTTCCCGCTCCAGGGGACGCTGGGAGAGATCTTGGACGGAGCCTGCGGGGCGGCGGGAACGTCCTCCCTCTACCTGGACCTCTTCCTTCCTCCGGATCCGCCCGTTCTTTCCGAAGCGGCCCGACGCGGGCTCGTCCGGGGTGTTCTCTGGGGGAACACGGTCCACCTCTTCGAGCGCGCACTCGTCCCCTGATCGCTCCAGAGAATACCTACGGAAAGACATCGAATCCGCCGTTTCGGGAAGCTATGGCGCGCCCATTATCGCCTTTTGCAACGTACGTCAATCAAAGGGCACCATGTCCGCCGAGGGAGACCGGTACGTTCTATCGCGGAAGGACGTTTCTCGCTTGCTCGAGCAGCTGCACCAGCGCGGCTACACGGTCCTCGCCCCGCGGGTGCACGAAGCTGCCCTCGTCTACGGGGAGATCCGTTCCGTGGAGGAGCTTCCCTCGGGTTGGACCGATCGGCAGGAGGGGGGGACGTACCGGCTGGAGCGGAGGTCCGATGATGCGCTCTTCGGCTACAACGTGGGCCCGGACAGCTGGAAGAAGTACCTCTTCCCCGCGCATGAGAAGCTCTGGACGGCCCGACGGACGGCCGAAGGGTTCGAGGTGGAGGAGTCCCGGAAGACGGGCCCGCGGTACGCCTTCCTGGGGGTCCGGGCGTGCGAGATCGCGGCGATGCACATCCAGGACCGGGTCTTCGGAGGTCCCTATGCCGACCCGGGCTACCAGGCCCGACGAACTGGGGCGCTGATCATCGCCGTACAGTGTGGCCAGGCCGGGAACACGTGCTTCTGCGTCTCCATGAAGACGGGCCCGCGAGTCACCCAGGGCTTCGACCTCTCCCTGACCGAGCTCCTGGACGGGAACGACCACAGGTTCCTCCTTGAGGTGGGTTCCGAGCGGGGAGCGGAGATCGCGGAGAGTCTTCACCTTCCGGTCGCACCCCCGAAGGACGTGCGCGCCGCCGGCGAGCTGCTGGACCGGACCGCCGCCGCGATGGGGAGGACGCTCCGGACGGACGATCTGCACGAACTCCTCCTGGGAAGTCCCGAGCACCCGCACTGGGAGGAGATCGCCCAGCGCTGCCTCTCCTGCACCAACTGCACGCTCGCCTGTCCGACGTGCTTCTGCAGCACGACGGAGGAGGTGCCGGAGCTCGACGGGACGAAGGTCGAGCGCTGGCGGCGTTGGGACTCTTGCTTCACCCTCGGCTTCACCCAGCTCGGCAAGTCCTCGGTCCGTCGGAGCGGGGCCTCCCGCTACCGCCAATGGCTCACCCACAAGCTGGCGTCCTGGCAGGACCAGTTCGGCAGCTCGGGGTGTGTCGGTTGCGGGCGGTGCATCACCTGGTGCCCGGTCGGGATCGATCTCACGGTCGAGGTCCCGGTCTTGCGGACGGGGGCCAGGTCCAAGTCTTCCGAGGGGACAGCAAAACCATGACGGGATCGGAGAAGAGAGGGGCGAAGCTCACGGCGGACATGCATCCGTTCCTGGAGGGATTCCCGGAGGGCTTCCTTGCGGCGGCCAGCGAGAACCTCCGCGACCGGACCTTTGAGACGGAGGAGGTCGTCTTCCAGGAGGGGCACCGGGCCGAGCACTTCTACCTCATCCTGAACGGCAAGGTCGCCCTAGAGATCGGAGCGCCCGACCATCCCCGGATCACCGTCCAGACGGTGGGAACTCGCGAAGTGTTGGGATGGGCCTGGCTCGTGCCCCCCTACCGGTGGCCGGTGGATGCCCGTGCGGTCAAGCCCACCCAGGCCCTGGAACTCGATGCCTTCGTGCTCCACCGCTACTTCAAGCTCCATCCCGACATCGGATACAAGTTCCTCCTGCGCCTTCTCCCCGTCATCGCGGGGCGCCTCGACGAGACGCGTATGCAGCTGGTGGACATCCATGGCGTCTGAAGGAGCCTCTCCCGTCCCCGCCTCCTCCGGGACCGGAGGGCCGAAGGATCCCTACGTCCCGGTCCCCTACCGCGTGGTGGAGAATTCTTCCGAGACGCCGGACACCGTGACGCTCACGCTGCACCCCGTGGGCGGGACGCGGGTCCCCTCCTTCCTTCCCGGCCAGTTCAACATGTTCTATGCCTTCGGGATCGGCGAGGCCGCGATCTCGATGAGCGGGGACCCTCACGTGGTCGGCCGTCTGGTCCACACCGTGCGGGCCGTCGGGAAGGTGACCACCGCCCTCACCCGCCTGCGCCCCGGCGACGTGGCCGGGATCCGCGGTCCGTACGGGCACGGCTGGCCCCTCGAGGTGGCCCGGGGCCGGGACGTGGTGATCGTCGCCGGAGGGCTGGGTCTCGCTCCCCTGCGTCCCCTCGTGTACCAGATCCTCCGCAACCGGGACCACTTCGGGAGGGTGGAGATCGTCTACGGGGCCCGCACCCCCTCCGACCTGCTCTACTACGGGGAGATCCAGGAGTGGCGGAAGCGGTCGGACCTCCGCTTCCAGGTGACCGTGGACTCCGCGGACCGGAGCTGGTACGGGGACGTCGGGGTGGTCACGAG
The DNA here is from genome assembly GCA_021809545.1 of Thermoplasmata archaeon. GTDB lineage: Archaea > Thermoplasmatota > Thermoplasmata > Lutacidiplasmatales > UBA184 > JAJYEA01. The sequence goes on along the minus strand of JAKAYL010000029.1, from coordinate 14,716 downwards.
CCGTCTTCCCGACGCCCGCTTCGACCCCTCCCGGGCGATCGCCTTCGTCTGCGGCCCGGAGATCATGATGAAGTTCACGGCCCAGGCCCTCGAGGCCCGCGGCCTCTCCGACGAGGCGATCTGGCTCTCCATGGAGCGGAACATGAAGTGCGCTTTCGCCCAGTGCGGGCACTGCCAGTTCGGACCCCACTTCATCTGCCGGGATGGCCCGGTCCTCCCGTACACCCGCATCCGGAGACTGATGGCGCTCCGGGAGGTGTGAGATGGCCCGGAAGACCCGCCCACGGATCGCCGTGTGGAAGTTCGCCTCCTGCGACGGGTGCCAGTTGAGCCTGCTCGATTGCGAGGAAGAGCTCCTCACCCTCACCGAGTTCGTCGAGATCGCCAACTTCCGCGAGGCGACGAGCACCGTGCTCGAAGGACCCTACGACATCTCCCTCGTCGAGGGCTCCGTCACCACGCTCGAGGACGCCCGGCGCATCCAGGAGGTCCGGGCCCAGTCCCGCCTTCTCGTGACCATCGGCGCGTGCGCCACGGCCGGGGGCATCCAGGCCCTACGGAACTTCGGGAACGTGGAGGAGTTCCGGCGGGCCGTCTATGCGCGGCCGGAGTACATCTCCACGCTCTCCACCTCCACCCCGATCGCCGACCACGTCCCGGTGGACCTCGAGCTCCGCGGCTGTCCCATCAACAAGCGTCAGCTCCTCGAGGTGCTCTCCGCGCTCCTCGACGGACGGGCCCCGAACCTCCCCACCGAGAGCGTCTGTGCCGAGTGCAAGCGCCGGGGGAACGTCTGCGTGATGGTCGCCCGCGGGACACCGTGCCTCGGTCCCGTGACCCAGTCGGGCTGCGGGGCCATCTGTCCCGCCTACGACCGGGGATGCTACGGATGCTTCGGCCCGACGGAGACCCCGAACCTTCCCTCCCTCGTCGCCCGCCTCGGGGAATTGGGGATGGATCGGGGGCAGCGCCTCCGCGTCTTCCGCACGTACAACGCGGGGAGTCCCCCCTTCCGGGCGGCGAGCGAGGCCGCCCACGAGGCCGGAGGTGCCCCGTGACAGAACGGACGATCAAGGTGGACTATGTTCCCCGGGTCGAGGGTGAAGGATCCCTCCAGGTGAAGGTCCGGGACGGGGCGGTCGAGGACGTCCGTCTCCGGATCTTCGAGCCGCCTCGGTTCTTCGAGGCCTTCCTGCGCGGCCGCAAGTACGACGAGGCGCCCGACATCACGGCCCGGATCTGCGGGATCTGTCCGGTCGCCTACCAGATGAGCGCCTGCCACGCGCTCGAGAAGTCGCTCGGCATCACCGTCGACGGGGGCCTGCGGGAACTCCGCCGCCTGCTCTACAGCGGAGAGTGGATCGAGAGCCACACCCTGCACATGTACCTCCTCCACGCCCCCGACTTCCTCGGCCAACCCGACGCCATCGCCCTGGCCCGGGAGCATCCGGCCGAGGTCAAGCGGGGGCTCGAGCTGAAGAGGGTGGGGAACCGCATCCTGCAGGTCCTCGGGGGACGGGAGATCCACCCGATCAACGTCCGGATGGGAGGATTCTATCGCGTCCCCACCCTGGAGGAGGTGAGCGAGCTCCGGCCGCAGGTCGAGAAGGCCCTCCTCCTCGCGGAAGAGTCCGTCCGGTTCTTCGCCCAACTCTCCTTCCCCGACCTCACGGAGGACTACGAGTTCGTCTCCCTCGTCCACCCGAAGGAATACCCGATGAACGAGGGCGAGGTGGTCTCGAGCGAGGGGCTTCGTCTCCCGGCCGAGCGCTTCGAGGAGGCCTTCGAGGAGGTCCAGGTGCCCTATTCGAACGCCTACCACGTCGTGCGGAAGGGCCGAGGTTCCTACCTCACCGGCCCGCTCGCCCGTTATGCCCTCAACCACGACCGCCTGTCCCCCCGGGCCCTCGACCTTGCGCGGGAGGTGGGCCTCGGGAAGGTCGAGCGGAACCCCTATCGTTCGATCCTCGTCCGGTCCCTCGAAGTGGTGCACGCCTGCGAGGAGTCCCTCGCGATCCTTGAGCGGTACCGTCCGCCTCCGAAGGCCTGGGTCGAGCCTGCGCACTCTCCGCTCCCCGGGACCTACGCTGCGATCACCGAGGCGCCACGGGGGATGCTGTACCACCGGTACCGGGTGAACGCGGGAGGGTTCCTCGACGAGGCCCGGATCATCGCTCCGACCACCCAGAACCAGAAGCGGATCGAGGACGATGTGCGGCACGTCGTCGGGCGCTCCCTCGACCTCGACGACCCTCACCTGGCGGACGCCTGCGAACGGGCGATCCGGAACCACGACCCCTGCATCTCCTGTGCCACGCACTTCCTCGACCTCACGGTGGAACGACAATGACGCCCTCCTCCTCCGACGAGATCCTCGTGGTCGGCCTCGGGTCCGAGAACAGCGGGGACGATGCCTGCGGTCTCGAGGTGGCCCGCACCCTGGCCCGGACGCCTCTTCCCGGGGTCCAGGTCGCGGAACTGGCGGGGGACCTCACCCGGCTGCTCGACCTCTGGCAGGGCCGGGCCCTCGTCATCGTGGTCGACGCGGTCCGCTCTTCCCATCCCCCGGGAAGCATCGAGCGGCTGAACCTTACGAACCCCGGATTCGAGCGGGCGGCCCGCAGCCTCTCGACCCACGGGCTCAGCCTGTGGGAAGCGATCGGCCTCAGCACGACCCTCGGACAGATGCCCGAGCGCCTCGTTCTCTACGGCATCTCCGCCGCCCGGCTGGAGACCGGGGACAGCCTGAGCGCTCCCGTGGCCGCAGCGATCCCGGAGACGGCCCGGCAGATCGTGGATGAGGTCACTTCCCGGAAGAGGGACTGAGGGTCCATGCACGAAGAGAGGATGCTGCAGGACATCCGCCGGAAGGTGGAGGAGGTCGCGCGGGACAACGGCGCGACCCACGTCCGCCGGGTCGCCCTCTGGGTCGGGGCGCTCGCCCACCTGACGGAAGACCAGGCCCGGGCCCGGTGGTCGGAGATGACCCGGGGAACGGTCGCCCAGGATTCCGCGCTCGACATCGAACAGTCGAAGAACCTCGACGACCCCAGGGCCCAGTCCATCGTCCTCACGAGCATCGAGATCTGAAGCAGGAAAGTACCATGAAATCTGAGCTAGCAAACCCGAGGAACATGACCCGGCGACCTGAGAAGAACGCGCGGAGGTGTCTACCATGTGCCTGACCATCCCCGGAAAGATCGAGGAGATCTCCGAGGCGGACCCCACGGCCCGCACCGCCCGCGTCGATTTCTCGGGGATCGTGAAGACCGTGAACCTCCTCTATCTCCCCGAAGCCAAGGCGGGGGATTACGTGCTCGTCCACGCCGGTTTCGCCACCGAGATCGTCCCGGAGCGGGAAGCCTTGGAGGCCCTCCGCTACACGGCCGAGATGCAGGCGCTGGCCCAGGGGGCGAGCCCATGAACGATCCCGTGTCCTCAGAGGATCCCCGGGTGGGACTCGGGCTCCTCCTGGTCCTCGCGACCGCCTGCGTGAGCGGTGTCTCGACCTTCGTCAATCTCTACGCGGTGAGCGGGACCAACTCGGACGCCTTCGTCACGGTCCGGAACGCCCTGGTGGCCCTGGCGATCGTTCCGCTCGCCGTGCTGGCGGTTCGCGAAGCGCCCCGGGCGCTCACCCGGTCCGACTGGCTCCGCCTGTCGGCCATCGGCCTCATCGGCGGCGCCCTGCCCTTCCTCCTCTTCTTCCACGGTCTCGAGCTCGCCTCGGCCGCGCACGGCGGAGCGACGGCCTCCTTCTTCTACCGGACGCTCTTCCTCATGGCCACGGTCCTCGGGGTCGTCTTCCTGGCCGAGAAGTTCCGGTGGCGCACCGCGGTCGGTGCGATCCTTCTTCTCGCCGGAAACGCCGTTCTCCTCTCGTTGACCTCCCCCATCTGGACCGACGGCACCGGCTACGTCGTGCTCGCCACGCTCCTCTGGGCCGTGGAGTACACCCTCTCCAAGCGGACGATGCGCGACCTTCCCTCGGGCACCGTCGCCCTCGGCCGGATGGGGCTCGGGGCCCTCTTCCTCTTCGCCTACCTCGGGGCCACGAGCCAGCTCGGGGCCGTGACCGCCTTCTCGGGGGGACAATGGGAATGGATCGGGATCAGTGCCGCTCTCCTGGTGGCCTTCGTCACCACGTGGTACGCGGGGCTGGCCCGGGTGGACCTCGGGACCGCCACGGCGGTCCTCGTCCTGGGATACCCCATCACCTTCCTCCTCGCCGTGTCGGTCCAGGGTACGAGGATGACGCTCGGGGATGCCCTCGGGGTCTCTGCGGTCTTCTCCGGGGTCCTCTGTGCGATCGGCTACACCCTGGTCCGGAAGGCCGGCCGTGAGCTCGTCCGTCCCTTCCGTTCGGGGCGGACCCTCCCGGACTGAGATGAACGGCGTGTCACTGGGAGCCCGGTTCAGCCTCGCCACGAACCAGCTCGAGTACTGCGGTCCGCAGGGAGCGAGCCCGCTCCTCTACGGGGCCATCACACGGGGAGAGGCTCTGGAGGCCGCAGGCCGGACCCTGCTCCAGTTCGAGGCCCTGGGGGTCTACCTCGAAGCCCTGGCTGCAAAGCACCACGGAGATCCGTTGTCCGAGGACGTGTTCGAGGCCTACTGGATAGGGAATCCCCTCCTCGATGCGTTCGAGGAGCGGGACTTCCTCCCCATTCTGGAAGGGCTGGTCCGGCGGGGGCTCCCCCGGCGGCTCGCCGACTCTCTCGCTGCCCGGCTACCCAAGGGGGCGATCCCTCACCACGTCTTCCACGTCTGCTACGTGGGCGTCGGGAACGTGACCGGCCACGTCGCTACCACGCTCGCCAACATGGAGGCCTGCCGGACGGCGTGGGGACGGGTGATCTCGATCGAGGGTTCCCAGTTGGTGCTTCGCAAGTCGAGCCTGGTCGCGAAGGAGGGGGCTCTCGACCTCGGCCCCGAGCAGGAGGTGACGGTGAAGTACGACCCTCTCGTCCTTCCCGACGTCCGCGTGGGCTCGGAGGTCGCCCTTCACTGGAACTGGCCGGCGCTCGTCCTCTCCTCCCGACAGCGTGCCTCGCTGGAGAGGTATACGCGCGCTTCCCTCGCCGCGGCGAGCCTCGCCCTCCCTCCGGCGCTCCTCCACCCGTGAAGGTCGCTTCGGCACCTTGATTACCGAAGATTCCCTCCCGAGTCCCACAGTCCATGACTCGAGGCAACGGAGGGGAGAAGCGCGCTTTCGACGCCCTTTCGCTCGACCTTGCGGAAACGTTGCTCTGGGACACTCCCGAACTGAGCTCCCGGTCCACGGACGCCCGGAACCAGATCTTGTCGCGGATCTTCCGAAAGCCCGACGGCACCTCTCCTTCCGTCGAGGAGATCGTCCGGGTCCGCGAAGGTCTGGAAGCGGAATGGGTCAGGTCCGGGCGCCCCCTCGCAAGCATCCGCCCGACAGAGCTCATCGCCACGATGGGCGTCCATCTGGGGGCCCAGCGTGTGGTCCCGGAAGAGGAGGCGGTGGCCGCGTACGCTTCGGCCGGGCTGAGGGAGAACCCGCCCTTCATCAATCCCGAGGCTCCGGCGCTCTTCCGGGCCCTGGAGGAGATCGGGATCCCCGTGGTGGGGATCTCCAACTCCCAACGCTCGGGCCGCGCATGGCAGAGCCACCTTCAGGAGAGCGCGGGTCTCAGGTTCACCGGGATCGTCACATCTTCGGACCTCGGCGTCTGCAAACCGGACCCCTGGATATTCCAGGAGGCGGCCCGTTGCGTGCGGGTCCCCCCACCCCGGATCCTCCACGTCGGGGACCGTTGGAGGGTCGATGTCCAGGGGGCCCGAGGGGCCGGCATGAGCGCCGCCCTCTACCGCGGACTGTGGTCGCACTACTGGACCTTCTGGGAGGGAGGCGCTGAGATGCCTCCTGAGGACGCCCACGTGCCGTGCCTGGACCACCTAGGGGAGATCCTCCCATTGTTGGGGTTCCCGGAAGAACGGCCATGACCCCGCATCGGAGCCCAGCGCGGGCCCGGATCGCACGAAAAGCGGCCGCACCCCCATTCCCCCGCTTTCCGGAAAAGCATCGAGAGGACCCTCTCGTGACCCCCGCGAGGTTCCTTCAGTACCTCAAGGAGCGCGGACGGCTCCCTACGACCCCGATGCCCGAGTCGGTCGTCTTCCTCTTCGGTCCGCGTCTGAGGGAGCACGTGGAGACCCGCTATGGGGGAGAGCCCTCGAAGACCTTCTCCCGCCTCCACGTGCCGAGGTCCGGAGGGGGGCGTCTGGGAGTGCACTTCGTTCCCGGCATCGGGGGCCCTCAGCTCGCGACGGAGGTGGAGGAGTTGGCGGAACTCGGGGTCCGTCGCTTCGTGATCGTCGGGTTGGCGGGCTCGATCCAGCCCTCGCTCCCTCACGGTCGCTGGGTGCTCTGCACGAAGGCCCTTCGCGACGAGGGCACGTCCCATCACTATCTTCGTCCGTCCCGGTGGGTTCGGCCCTCGGAACCCCTTTCGGCGGCATTGCGGGAGTCGCTGCGGAAGTCCAAGCTTTCGTTCGTCGAGGGTCCGAGCTGGACCACCGACGCTCCGTATCGGGAGACCCTGAAGGAGGTCCGGCGCTACCGGAAGGAGGGCATCCTCACGGTCGAGATGGAGGCGGCCACGCTCTTTGCGGTCGCTCGGTACCGGTCCGTGGAGTCCGCCGCGCTCTTCCTGGTCAGCGACGTGCTGGAGGAGAAAGGCTGGCATCCCGGCTTCACCGAGGCACATCACCAGTTGCAGCAGGGAGTTCGTTTGGCGTTGGGTACTCTCCGAAGAATGGCGCGAGCGCCCCTACCTTCCCACGGCGAGGTCGCTCAGAACAACATTTCCCGCAGGTAGAGGTCCTTGACCTCGTGCAAGAGCTTGCTCTCTATCTGGGCCAGGGTTTCCGACAGCGTTGACTTGGCTCGGTTGAGCAGGTGCGCCAACGCCGTCAGGTTGGTCCGCCGGGGGATGTCCCAGTATCCTGAGGACATGGCCACTCGGAACACCTCGAACTGGTGCGGGGTCAAGAGGGCCTCCTTCCCGTCGATCGCCATATGGTGGATGCCGGTGATCGTGGTCGCAGGGAGGATCTCTCGGAGCGCGGAGTAGAGGTCCCGGATCTGGTCGTGGGTGCCGGTCACCAAGATGTTGTAGGCTCCGTTCTCGATAGAGAAGGGGTAGTTGGGCAGCAATCCCAGCTTCCGAAACACGGAGATGACCGGGCAGATCTTCCCGGAACTCCGGTAGACGGTGGATCCTGGCGTGGATCCGAGGAGTTCCAACTTCTGGGTGTGTCGGCTTCCGTCCAACAGCGGGAAGGGGTCACTGCGGGACCCACCCCCACCGACCCGAACGTCTTCCACCATCTGATCTCCCTCAAGGATCATGACCGCCATCACCTGGACCTTCGGACGCGGTTCCCGGAGGCTAAGATTCCCAAAGACGCACCCGTATTCGGCGGGAATAGGCACCCGCAATCGGCAGACCATCGAATCTGCGAGGCCGTCCTTCATCCTTTCCTGTGCAGATTCTTCGGTCATGTGACAATTGATAAGATCTGACGTGAATACGGCGACCGTCAAATATAGTCTTTTCGCAATATGATATAATTGT
>JAKAYL010000029.1:0-7009 GCA_021809545.1 Thermoplasmata archaeon | reverse complement strand
GTCGTTCCGGGGGGAGAAAAGTCGGCTCAGAGGAGGCGTCGGAGGAGGATCTTGTCCTCCAGGCTGGCGTCGATGACCAGCTTGCGGGTCACGAGGGCCTTCATCGGGCCGATCTCCTTCTTGACGAGCCCTTGGAAGGTCTTCGTGTCCGTTGTGATCTTGACCTCGGGGCTCACCCCGTCCCCCTTGAAGGGGAGCGAGAGCATGCCGTCCTTGAGCCGTATCTGATAGGTCTCCCCGTCCGTGAAGCGGATCTCGATGGTCCGGGTGAGGTCCTTGACCTCAGCCAGGGTGCCGGGGTTCTTCTGGGTGTGGCGATTGAACCGGTCTACCAAGGAGACCAGGTCGTCCTCTATCATCGTTCGTACGACTCCAGCGGCAAGATGTTACGTTCTCTCATAAGGGTATCCACTGTCGACCACGACCTGCGGACGTAGGGGGGCAGTTTCTTCTGCCGCAGGAGCTCCCGCAGGTGCCCCCGGGTCACCTCGTCCGACGGATACCCGCTTCCGATCTCCCGCCCTTCCGCGCGGCGGAGCCGCTCGATCGCCCGGTCCCGGGTGACCTTGGCGACGATGCTGGCCGCCCCCACGATGGGATCATCCCGGTCGGCCTTGTGGCGGGAGACGACCTCCACGGAGAGTCCCTTCTCGCCGACGGCGTCCCGGAGCTGCCTCCCGAACCGCTCGGCGTCGGGATCGCAGGCATCCACGTAGACCTCCGAGGGGCGGAGTTCCAGGACGAGCCGGGCCATGAGCGTCAGTTCGAGCCGGTTGAGCCCCCCTTCGGCCACGTGCCGGTCGATGAGGGAAGGCTCGGCCCGAGCCGTCGCTGCCCGCCCCTGCTTCCGGAGCACCGGAAGGATCTCGGACCGGCGCGCGGGGAGCAAGGTCTTGGAATCCCGGGCCCCCAGCTCCCGGAGGCGTGCCCGGACGGTGTCGGGGTCGCCCCGGACGGCGAAGGCCCCCACGACGAGAGGGCCGAGGACGCTGCCCCGGCCCGCTTCGTCCAGGCCTAGGAGCAGCCGCTGGTCATCCCGCACTGGGTGCAGGCGTAGCAGGTCCCGGAGCGCACCATGATGCCTCCGCAAGAGCCGCACGAGGGGGCATCTTCGGACCTGTCCACCTCCTCCTTGGCGTAGTCAAAGGCTTCGAGGGGCTTCTCCTTGAAGAGGGAGGGAACGGGGGTCGGGGGCGCCGCAGGCTTCGCGACCGGAGCATCCCCGGGCTTCGCCTCGTGGTCGTCGAGGCCGAGGCCCCGGCGCTCCTCCTCGGTGAGGAAGTTCTGGGCGAGCCAGCGGGCCACGTAGTCGGGGATCGACTTGGCGAAACGGATCTTCGGGTTGGTCGTCATCCCGGCCGGTTCGAAGCGGAGGTGGGCGAGCTTGCGGACGAGGTCCTTGAGCGGCACCCCGTGCTGGAGCGCCATGCTCATGGAGATGCCCAGGGCATCCATGAGGCCGTTGACGGTGGATCCTTCCTTGGTCACGCGGAAGAAGATCTCTCCGGGCCTTCCGTCGGGATAGAGCCCGACGGTGACGTAGCCATCGTGCCCGGCCACCGAGAAGTGGTGGGTCACGGCATTCCGGTAGTCCGGAAGCTTCTCCCGCTTCGGGCGGACCCGGGTCAGCCCGCGGAGGGTGTCCTTGGAGGCCCCCGTGTCGTAGGGCTGGCTGGCCTTGCAGCCATCCCGGTAGATGGAGACGCACTTCACGCCCTGTTTCCAGGCCTCGGTGTAGATGTTCGCGACATCGTCGACCGTGGCATCGTTGGGGAGGTTGATGGTCTTCGATGCACCACCGGAGAGGAAGGGTTGGATCGCGGCGAGCATCTTGAGGTGCCCCATGGGGGAGATGACCCGGGACGGGCCGGTCCCGGTGGAGAGCGCGGTGTCGAAGACGGGCAGGTGCTCCTCCTTGAGCCCGGGGGCCCCGGAGATCGAGCCCGTCGATTCGACGTGCTTGACGATGCCATCGGTCTCCTCGGGAGTGTAGCCGAGGGAGTGCAGCGCCTCCCGGACCGTCTTGTTGACCATCCGGAGCATGCCGCCGCCGACCAGGTTCTTGATCTTGACGAGGCCGAGCTCGGGCTCGAGCCCGAGGGTGTCGCAGCCCATGAGGAGCCCGATCGTCCCCGTGGGGGCGATGACGGAGATCTGGGCGTTGCGGTACCCGTAGCTCTCCCCGGCCTCCACGGTCTTCTCCCAGGTGGCCGTGGCCGCGTCCGCGATCTTGGCGGCCCGCGCATCCCGGCGGTCGACGCTCTTGGAGGCATCCAGGTGCTTGCGCATGACGCGCATCATCGAGTTCCGGTTCCGCTCGAAGGCGGGGAACGCACCGACGCGGCGTGCGAGGTCTGCGCTCGTGAGGTAGCCCTCGGCGGAGAGGAGTGCGGAGATCCCGGCGATGAGGGCGCGCCCCTCGTCGGAGTCGTAGGGGAGTCCCCTCGACATGAGCAGGGAGCCGACGTTGGCGTACCCGAGACCGAGCGTGCGGTAGATGTGGGAGTTCTCCGTGATGGTGGTGGTCGGATAGGTAGAGGCGTCCACCAGGATCTCCATGGAGACGATGAACGTCCGGACCGCCTTCCGGAAGAACTCGACGTCGAACTCGCCCTCGGCGTCGACGAACTTCATCAGGTTCAGCGAGGCGAGGTTGCACGCCGTGTCATCGAGGAAGAGGTATTCGGAGCAGGGGTTGGAGGCGTTGATCCGCCCGCTGTTGGCGCAGGTGTTCCAGTCGTTGATGGTGTCGTCGAACTGGACCCCGGGGTCCCCGCAGCGCCACGCGGCTTCGGACATCTCGTGGAAGAGCTCCTTCGCCCGGTAGGTCTTGGCGACCTTCTGGTGCTCCGTCACGAAGTGGGTCGCCCAGATGCCGTCCCGCTTCACCGCCTCCATGAAGGAGTCGTTCAGCCGCACGGAGTGGTTGGCGTTCTGGTACGCGATGGAGGCGTACGCGTTGTCCGGGTCGGTGCCGTCGAAGTTGGCACTGTAGCCTTCCCGGATGAGGGCGTAGGCCTTGTTCTCCTCCTTGACCTTGGACTGGATGAACTCGCCGATGTCCGGGTGATCTGCGTTGAGGATGACCATCTTGGCCGCCCGTCGGGTCGTCCCGCCGCTCTTGATGACGCCGGCCATGGCGTCGAAGGCCCGCATGAAGGAGACGGGGCCGCTCGCGATCCCACCGCCCGCCAGCCGCTCGACGGAGGACCGGAGAGGGGAGAAGTTGGTGCCGGTGCCGCTCCCGCCCTTGAAGAGGAGCGCCTCGCTCTTCTCCAGGTTCAGGATGGAATCCATGGAGTCGCTGATGGACTGGATGAAGCAGGCCGAGCACTGGGGCGGTTCCCGGACCCCGACGTTGAACCAGACGGGGGAGTTGTGGGACGCCGCCTGGTGGAGGATGAGCCAGGCGAGGTTCTCCTCGAGGATGGCCGCCTCCTCGTCGGAGTCGAAGTAGCCGAGGCGCAGTCCTTGGAAGGCGATCCAGTGGGTCACCCTGCGGACCATCGCTTCGACGCTGTTCTCCCGCTTGCCGTTGATGAGCCGGAAGTACTTCGAAGCTGCGATGTTGAGGGAGGTCTCGCCCCAGGTCTTGGGTACTTTGACCCCTTTTGCCTCGAAGATGATCTTGCCGGAGGGGTTCTTGATGAGCGCATCCCGGTTCTCCCACTCCACGGTGTCGTAGGCGCTCTTCCCCTTGGGGAGGAGCCGCGGCATAGGGATGGCTTCGCGCTTGGCCTTCGGGGTGAGGACGGGGTGTTCGCTGTGCGTTATCACGCTGGTTTTACGCCGTGTAGCAGCCATGGAAATAGAAAGATTCCTCCGCAGGGCAACCCAATATGTTCCCAGTTAATAAAGCCTCTTTCGTTTTCCTAACAACTGCTATTCTTCGGCGGAGTTCTCGCCGGAAAGATATCCGAGAGAAGCTGGCTGTCCGGCCGTCTCGGAGCGCTGCGCCGGAGCCCTTTCCTCAGGCCCGAGCCACGAGCGGGAAGGCTTCCCGGCCACGGGTCGGGTCTACGGTTCCTCGGTCTCGAACTTCCGCGCCACTTTCTCGGCGGCCTGGGTCGCCGCCTCGATGGCGTTCATGATGCTGATCCGGAAGGAGCCCTTCTCGAGCTCGTAGATGCCGGCGATCGTCGTGCCGGCGGGGGTCGTCACGAGGTCCCGGAGCTCCGCAGGGTGGATCCCCTTCTCCTTCAGCAGGTCGGCCGTCCCGGTCAGGGTCTTCGTGACGAGTTGGAAGGCCACGTCCCGGGGCAATCCCACCTTGAGCGCCCCGCTGACCATGGCGTCGATGAGGATCGCGATGTAGGCCGGCCCGCTCCCGCTCAGGGCGGTGACCGCGTCCATGAGGGACTCGGGGACCTCCAGGCTCTCCCCGAAGGTCCCGAGGAGGTGCCGTACCCGCGGGAGGTCTCCCTTCCGCACCCGGCTGCCGGGAGCATAGGCGGAGATCGCCTTCCCGACGCTGGCCGCCACGTTCGGCATGGCCCGGACCACCCGGGAGTTCGGGAGGGCCTCCTCCAGGCGGCGAAGGGAGATGGCCGCCATGACCGAGACGACGAGGGTCCCGGAGGCTTCCTCAGAGATCTCCCGGAGGAGCGGTCGTGCGTCCGTCGATTTCACCGCAAGGAAGAGGACATCGGCCGCCCGGGCCGCCTTCCGGTTGTCCGAGGTGAGCTCGATCTTTCCCCCGGCCAAGGTGGAGGCCCGGGGATTCCTGCGAGTGACGATCACCCGGGAGACCTTCGGCGACTTGGCCAATCCCCGGGCGATGGACTCCCCGATCTTCCCGACCCCGATCACCGTGACGATCATGCTCTCTCCGGAGGACCCACCACCGGCCCCCGCATAATGACGTTGGCGGTGGAATATAGCCATATCGAAAAGGTTTATCTCGGGGACGGGCATGTTCCTTTCGCAATGCCTCCATCCGACCAGTTCCGCCTTGCGGAGCTACCGAAGAAGTGGCAGGGGGAGCTCAAGGCCTGGCACGACCGCTACTTCCCCGAGATCTCCCAGGTGCTGGATACCGCGAACTGGGAGAGGTTCTATCCCCGCATCCCCCTCCCGCTCACGACCTGCGTCTTCGCCGAGCCCGACGGGTTCGCCTCCTATGCCGCGAAGGTGGTCGGCACGACGTCCGCGACCACGGACCTCTCCGCCCGGGTGTGGAGCGCGGAGAAGATGCCGGACGCCCAGTTCATGACCGCGCTCAAGGTCATCCGGGCCCAGGCCTCCACCGAGCTCGGCTCCATCCAGCAGCACCGGCTGGTCTACGAGAAGCTGGACAATGGCTCCCTCACCGGCCTCGACCGGGAGATCGTGGAGGGCATCCACCGCACCGACCCGACGGGGCTGAAGCTCGATGCGATCTCCTTCTCCAAGAAACGGGTCTGCGTGGAAGAGCTCCGGCACCACATCCAGATGGCCGGGGTGCTGACGCTCGATGAGAGCTTCGACGCTCCCCGCTGGGGTCGCCACTGGGCCACCGAGACCCTGGAGGAGCTCTTCGCGATGCGCCCCGGGGAACACGTCCTCGACGCCTTCAACATCGAGTTCCAGAGCCTCCTCGACACCTCCACCTTCCTGGCCCTCATCGACCGGGTCGGGAAGTACCAGCTGGAGATGCAGCACCACTTCATCTACGGCCCGATGGCGACCTCGATGCCCTGGATGCGCTGGCACGAGGAGTCCTACCACCTGGGCGCCGGGGAGAAGCTCCTGAAGGCGATCGCCGTCGCCGCCGCCAAGGGCGGGGGGAACTTCGGCCTGGAAGAGGTGCAGAAGACGATCAATCTCTGGTATCCCCGCGGGCTCGAGATGTTCGGCAGCGAGCTCGGGGGGGACCTCGTCAAGGGGGTCTTCAAGACGCTCAAGAACGGCGAGGCCCAGGACCTCTACCGGGAGGAGGTGGCGGGCAAGCTCCGGGAGATCAATCTCGCCGTGCTGATGGCCCGGGGCAACGTTTCCCGGGAGGAGGCCCAGGCGATGCTGCGGCGCCTCCAGAACGGGGAGGAGGTCCGGGGATGGGCCCCGGGCGACCTCCTCGTCCTCCCGGACCGCCGCTTCTTCCGCATCCGCGGCTTGAAGGAGTACGGGAGCTACTCGAACCCTGGCGCCCTCACTCCCGGAGTGGGTTTCGTCTACCTCCCCTACGATGTGTCCGGGAACCTCCTTCGGGAGAACGGACGGCCGATCGACCGCGCGGCCTACGTGGACTACCTGAGGACCGTCCTTCCTGAGCGGTACCTGAACAGCCGCCACTTCGAGTTCGTCAAGAAGGAGTTCCTGTTCAACGACCGGTGGGGCAACCCGGCGCAGGTGCTCCCGCTCCCCACGTAGGCCCGACCCGGATCCCCGTCACTCCGGAAGAAGGGTGAACGCGAGGGTGGTCATCGAGAGGGCTTGGAGCAGCGATTCTTCGGCCAGTACTTTGGCCCGGAACTTGTCGCCCACGACCCCTTCCAGGAAGCGGAGCGGGAGGTCCCCGCCCTCCGGAGACGCGGCCCGGTGGAGCTCGGTGGGGGCTCCCCAGACCCCTTCCCAGTGGCCCGCCGTCAAGCTCCGCTCGACGGTGGCCAGGTACTCCCGGGCCCGGGCCAGCTCCTCGGGGTGTCCCCCGGAAAGGAGGCGGAAGTTGTGGATGATCGAGCCGGTGGCGAGGACCATGAGGTCCTCCTCGCGGGCCAGTTCACGGACCGCGGCCCCGAGACCGGTGTGCGCCGCCGGTCCGAGGTCCGGGCAGATCGACAGCGGGAGGACCGGGACGTCCGCCTTGGGAAAGAGATGGAGCAGGGCCGACCAGGCCCCGTGGTCCAGACCCCACTCCGGGACCTCCCGGAGGGGGATCGAGCGATCCGCGCAGAGCTTCTCCAACCGGCGTCCCGTCTCGGGAGCTCCCGGCGGCTCGTACCGGACCTGGAAGAGCGCATCCGGGAACCCTTGGAAATCGTAGACCTGCCGGAGCGGGACCTGGGTGACGAGCCCGAGGGACTTGCGGGTC
>JAKAYL010000028.1 GCA_021809545.1 Thermoplasmata archaeon | reverse complement strand
CCTTCGGAGGCCGCTTCTTCCAGAAGGACCTGCCCGTAGGGGGAAGCCACCATCACGATTGCCACGATTATCGCTATTGCGCCCGCCAGAAGCCATCTCTGCCGCATGGGAACACTTCTCCCGTTGCAGAAGTACCCCCTATTTAACAGTGACAGGCCGAAGCATGCGCTTTCGGCGCACCCCCCCGAAGTCCCAGGAGGAAGCTTCGGAGAGTTCCGCAGCAGCTCTCCCCCGGGACCGAGCGACCTACCGCGCGGAATTCCTCGGGCTAGGGCAAACCTTCAAGAGCTTGGACCGCATTCTCAAGGAGAATGTCTGAGAACCGGGGTGCCTCCCCACAAGCCTGCCTAGGATAGACCATGGATACCCTAGGCTGGTTGCTCGTTGTGGGAGGGCTCATACTCCTTTATGCGGTGATCTTGGTCGCGCTCCACCGCAAGGGGTGGATCGGCAAAGACCGGGTGCTCTCCTTCTTCGGCCCTGCGATCATGATGAAGACCCAGCGCGGGAAGGGCGCGCTGGAACGCATTGCGCAGCGGTCGCCACGGTTCTGGAACGCCTTCGGGGACCTCGGCATCTTCATGGCCCTCGTCTCGATGGGAGGGATGGTCATCCTCCTGCTCTGGGAGGCCGTGCAGGTCATGAGCATCCCGGCCTCGGCCGCTCCCCAGCCTGCGGAGGCGCTGGCGCTCCCTGGGATCAACCCCTTCATTCCCATCGGTTATGGTTTGCTCGCCCTTATCCTGGGAGTAGTACTCCACGAGTTCGCCCACGGGATCCTCGCGCGGGCGAACAACGTCAAGATCCGGAGCCTCGGTGTGCTCTGGCTGGTGATCCCCATCGGCGCTTTCGTCGAGCAGGACGAGGACGAGATGATGAAAGCCCCCGCCCGTCAGCGGGACCGGATCGCCGCCGCCGGTGTCATGGCCAATTTTGCCCTGGCCTTCGTCTTCTTCCTCATGCTTTCGGCCATCTTCGCCACCTCCGTTCATGCCAAGGCGGACGGAGTGGGCATCTACGGCATCATCCCCGGTTCCCCCGCCCAGAACGCCTCGATGGCACCGGGGGACATCATCACGGCCTTGAACGGGAGCTCCACCCCCAACGTGGTCCACCTCCGAGATGCCCTGGCCAAGACCCATCCGGGCCAGAGCGTCGACGTCACCTGGTATAGCCAAGCCCAGAACGGGCTCACCACTTCTTCCATCGTCCTCGCTCCTGCCTCGGCCTTTGAGTCGGGGCTTGGAGTGAACGGATCCAAGACCGCCTTCCTTGGGGTCGAGCAGTACCTGCTGCCCCCCCAGGCCCTTGCCTCCCTGATGGAGAATCCCTTCGGGGGAGCGGCCGCGCAGGCGGGCCTCGGCGGGACTGCGACCTTGTCGACCCCCTTCCTCTTCCTGGCCCTCCCGTTCATCGGCTTGGAACCCATCCAGGGAACCACCACCCAGTTCTTCACGGTTAGTGGGCCCCTCTCCGCGCTCTCGCCCGGTGGGGTCTGGATCCTAGTCAACATCACGTTCTGGCTGGTCTGGATGAATGTGTTGCTCGGACTTTCCAATGCCCTCCCCGCTGTCCCGCTGGATGGCGGGTTCTTGTTTCGAGACGCCCTCACGAAGGTGGTACAGAAGGCCAAGTCCTCCTGGTCCCAGGCCCGTTTGGAGGAGGTCGTGAACCGGCTCGCCCTCATGACCACGCTCATCGTCTTCCTCCTCATACTATGGCAGTTCGTGGGTCCCAGGCTCTAGCGCTCCTGGGAAGACACCCCTATCTTCCCGGCGCCGCCGAGCTGCTCGGTCCCGCCGGTGCTCCGACCCTGAGGGAGCTCGTCACCAGTCCCGTCTACGAAGGTGTACGGGCGGCCGCCCGCGCCACGCTCGAACAGGCCGCCGGGAGCCCCGCTGTCCCCGTGGAACGCACGCCCGAGGGCGCCTTGGATGGTCCGAGCTCCTATCTCTCCTTCCAGTACTGCAGGATGCTGCTCGCCATGCCGATCCTGCCTCGGGCGCTCTACCGCAGGTGGTGCTTGCATATCGCCAAATCCTCGTGGGGGATCCTCGGGACAGAGGCGGAAGAGGGGAGCGGCCCCAGTTCGATCCGAGGAGAGCTTCCCTTCCTAGCCGCCCAGCTCGGCATGTCGGTGACGGACGGCGGCGGTGGGTCCATGGAAATATCCCTTCCCTCCTACCTGCACATGGCCTCGCAGATCCGCGAGGGGCATTTTCGGCTGGCCAAGCAACGTCTGGACGGACGGGGACATGTCCTCGTGACCTCCCGGCGCGCCGCTAGGCTCCTCCAGGAAGGGATACGGCTCTACCTGCTCACCATGCCCCCGCTGGCGCTCCAGCCGGCTCTCGTTCAGTTGCTGGAGGTGGAAGAAGGAGAGTTCCTCGCCGAACTGTCGCGCCGGACCCCCCTTCTCGGTACCTCCGCCGTTGGGGCCTTCAACCCGGACCATTTCCCTCCCTGCATCCGGGAGATGAGGGCCATCATGCAGCGGGGAGAGAACCTCTCCCATTTTGGGCGATTCACCCTAGCTGCCTTCCTCCATAGGATCGGTGCGAACCTGGAATATCTGATCGAGTGCTACCGGGGAGCACCAGACTTCGACGAAGACGTGACGCGCTATCAGCTCGAGCACATCACCACCCATGACGACGGGAAGGGGTACACGCCCCCGGAATGCGCCACGGTCGTGACGAACGGTCTCTGCTTCAAAGAGCGAGACGAGACCCGGCCCAGCCTCTGTCTCGATTCCAACCTTCGCCGGCCGATGAACTACTACATCCGCCGCGGGAAGCTATTTCCCGCGCAGGTCGCCCCAAGTGACGGCCGCCCGGTAGATGGCAGTGGCCTGGCCAGCGACCAGGAAGTAGAGAAGAAGCAGGTCCAGCGGACCGAGGCTCACCCCAAACAGCGAAATGGTAAGGGCCAACCGTAGCGACGCGGGGACGAACAGGTTCCAGAGCGTCAGCAGGAAGAGGACAAAGGCGGCCAGGGTTACCAGCACGATCCGGTCGGCCCGGCCCAGCACGCCACCGTAGATCCTCTTCCCGGAGACCGCCTGGGCCTGAGTTCCCATGTAGCTGGAGAGCAGCATGCTCACCAGGGCCAGCAGCCCAAGGTACGGGTTCGCCCACGTGCTGAAGGAGATCCCTAGCAAGATGACCGTGTCCGCGTAGCGGTCCAAGACATGATCCAGGAAATCCCCCCGCTTGCTCGAGAGGCCCTTCTTGCGGGCCACGTAGCCGTCGAGGGCGTCGAAGAACCCGCCTACGAAAACAAAGGAGGCCGCCTCGAAGAAGAACAGGGGTACTAAGGGGTTGACTGGCCCTACTAGCCGCAGCGAGACGAAGAACAGCCCCGCAATGGCCGAAAGCACCATGGAGGCCCAGCTCAGCCCGTTCGGGCTCCAGGACAAGAAGGGGCGGGCAAACCGATCCATCTGGGTCCCGGCCCAGCCGCGGTACTTCTCCAGCATCCTAGGCCAACCCCCCCCGCCCGACGGGAGGATCCTCCCGGAGCCAGTTCACGATCCCATGGATCGGCGCCTTCTGCCCCAGGAGAACCCTCCGCACCCAACGGGCGGTGTCCTGGACCTTCTCACGGGAGGTGTCGTGTTCAAAGACCGGCTTTCCCGTCTGGAGGGACTCCCACAGGATGAGATCGATCCGCTCGGTCTCCACGTTCTCCAACCGCTCGGCCAAAGTCCCCCTCCGCCGCTGGAGCCGCCCCTGGAGAACATCCGGACGGCAACGGAGCAGCAGGATCGCGTCGACCGGAAGGAAATGGGAGAGGTGCCCTACCAGGAGCGACGGGGTCCCTTCTTCCGGCTCCAAGAGCAGACGTCGGGAGAGCCGCCCCATGTCCACCTCTACCACGGCACGCGAGCTCCCCCGGGCCACTCTTCGGCCCAACCGCTTTTGCAAGGCCAGCGCCGACACTTCTTGGACCTTGAGCCCCGGAAGATCCTTGCCATACCTCGTCTTCAGCTCCCGGGAAACCGCGGACTTTCCCGTGCCGGGAGTACCCGTCAGGGCCACCCGGCAGAAGTGAGGTTCTGTCATCGAGACAGTCGGCGGTATGGAGGCAACGTTTTTATAGTATGCTCCTTATCCCGTACCAACTTTGCCTTGAGCAAAAGGGTGAATGGGAACATGAATAAAGCGGAAGCCATTAAGTCAGACTCGTATGGAAATCGTGTTACCGGCATGACGATGGGGATGGGAATTCTCGTCACCGTCCTGATGGTGTTGAGCGGCTTTGCGGCCGTTCTCATGGTCGGAGGCGGGGTCAATGCAGCCGGACCAGCGTCAGTATCTACACAACACTCAAAGGGAGCGAGTTTGGCCAGCTCAAGCGCATCTTCCGCTGCGGTGACCTCCGCCAACGCCGCTCCCAGCTTTGCCCAGAAGAAGGCCACTTACGACTCGCTCATGAGCGGCCTGCAAGGGAAAGGAATCGCAAGCAAATACATCTACCCGCCCAACATCATGGGTCCCGGCGCCGTCCAGAACGGGAACCTTGTGACCCCGCTGTACAGCACAGCCCCCGCCCCGATGGGAATCGGCGACTTCGGACTGGTGAACACCACCGGAACGCAGGTCGGCACCGTCACCAGGACCTCGAGCGTCATGGGAACCGCTACCCTGAACTCGATGAATCCATTCTACCTCTTGGATGATGGCCCCGCCAGCGTCACCTTCCAGCTCAACACCGTCGCGACCAACGTCACGGTCCAGAACTCCTCCACGGGACAGTTCTGGCTTCAGGACGTTCCGTTCTACTCCGCCCGCACGGGCCAGCTCGCCATGCTGGACAATGTATGGAACTTCTCCAGCTATGGAGCGGGTCTCCCTGCCGGGACACTGGTAGGCAACGGAACCCTGGTTGCGCCCACCTACTACTACGACTATGCCCCTATCGGCGTCATCACGATGCCCTTCACGGTCCAGCTTTACAACAACGTCAGCGTCACTGCACCCGCCAACTCTCCGTTCAACGCCTACTCCACGACCGTCCGCTTTGGCTACAACGTCATCAAGGCAGGTGCGTCCGTCTCCTCCGGAGTGTTCGACACGGTCTACTTCAACTCGACCCAAAAGACCGCTCCAGCGGTCGCACCCATGAACGAGATCAACGGCCAGCAGTGCAGCCTGTACGCGTCTCCTACCAGCTCGTTCTGCCTGCTCCTTGACGCAGAGCTCATGATTGGCGGCCCCGGCGGCGGCTCCACGGCGGTCCTCAATGGGATCAACGCCACGATGAGCCTGGGCCTTTGGAATGCGACCTCCTCGACCTACAACAACGCCCCGTCCGCCTACGACTTCGGAACCGACACGGGAGAGACCTCCGTCGGAGTCGGCGAGTGGTGGACCAACACGGGAACGGTCAACCTTGACGGCGGCCCCTCCTTCCTGTTCCCCATGTGGAATGCGAGCGGCGTCACCTCGACCAAGGGAGACATGAAGGTCACGGGAGCGGTCGCCCCCTCCAACGCCTTCATCTTCTTCAACTCGGGAGCACAGAACGCATCGACCTTCTCCCACAGCACGGCGGTCTGGGCGCCGGTACCCGCGTCGGGTCTGGCCACCTACAACCTGCCTCCTGGCAACTACACCCTGGAAGCGTTGATGAGCAACTACGACCCGATGATGGCGACGGTCACGGCAACCCTGCCCACCTTTGCCTTCGCCATGACGGCCAATTCCAGCATGGGAATCTACACCCCGCTCTACGCTCAGAACAACGCGCAGGTCAAGAACATCTCGACCTCGGGATCCGGAACCGCGGCCAGCCCCTACGTGGTCATGAACCAGCAGTTCCAGACGATTGCCCCGGAATTCAACCAGATCAACGACTACGCGTTCCCGATCTTCCCGGGCCTGCTCCTGAAGGACACGACGGTCTACACGGACATTAACAATGCGGCGCCCTTCAGCATGACCTACGTTCAACCTTGGCTGGGCGCAGAATCCTTCTACGGTGGACCGACCACCAACCAGCTCCCCATGGAGACCTACAACGCCACCCACGTCTCGGTCTGGGGTGCTCACAGCATCACGGGATGGTTCTATGTAGGCGGACCCAGTGTGGTCTCCGGTTTCCCGTCGGCGAACCTGATCCTCTGGAACACGACCAACTCACTGGTCGGTGACAACAACTTCATCAACAGCGGAACCAGCGCCTCTCTGCTGGTCTACAACCCGGCCACCGTCACGGCGAGCAACACCATCTGGGGAAACACCTTCTCCATGAACATGTCCGCCCCGGATTACCTGCCGTATGCCCAACTTTGCTACGCGCCGAACGCCTGTTTGGCTGCGGGCGGCATCACGATGTACAGCTCGGGGAACATGATCTACAACAACATCGTCAACACGTACCCCACGGCGGCTTCGCCCACGGGCAACATCTACAACGGATACCCGGCTAGCTACACCAACACCTGGAACGTCAGCATGGAGTCGAGCCTCGTGGTCAACGTTGTCAACGGCTACGTTCTCTCCGGGAACATCATGGGATACTCCTGGCAGGGTGGGAATGACTGGTACGACTACACCTGCGCCGTGCCCCTCCCCTACAATGAGGGTGCCTACCCCTACACCACCCCCGGTCTGATCACCAACGGCGGAGACTACCTGCCGATCAACTACCCGACTGCCTGCGCCCCGTCGGCCTCTACCTACTACCCGGTGACCTTCAAGGAAACCAACCTGACCTCCGGGCTCGGGGCCAGCACTTGGACGGTTACCCTCGACAACGGGATGAGCACCACGGCGAACACCAGCACGATCGTGTTCTACTTGGTTGCCGGAGCGTACAACTACAGTGCCTCGACCACCGTCTCGGGCTACTTCTATGCCCAGTCGATGGCCACCGCTACGGTCACTGGAACGGCAACCGAGAGCGTCTCCTTCTCGGCCATCCCCACCATCTCGGTCTCGGTCACCTCCGGACTCAAGGGTGGAGCCTACACCGGCCACACCGACCTCGGGCTCA
The DNA here is from genome assembly GCA_021809545.1 of Thermoplasmata archaeon. Lineage (GTDB taxonomy): Archaea > Thermoplasmatota > Thermoplasmata > Lutacidiplasmatales > UBA184 > JAJYEA01. Next base: position 16,891 of record JAKAYL010000028.1, on the reverse strand, counting down.
GCGTCAACAACACGCTAACTGCCTCGGCCCTTGCTGCGATGGGATTCTCGGAGTACATGTGGGTGAGCAACCTTGAGGGAACTGCGGGAAGCGGAACGCTGCCCAATGGCAACCCGTGCCCGAACCAAGCCTGGTTCTACGAGGGGCTCTCCCCCAAGGCCGGCAACACCTCGACCTCGGTCCTTGCCTCGACCACCAACGTCACCTCGCTGCCCAACTTCTGTATCCCCAGCGGATACACGGACCTGCCCTACGGTGCCTACGCGGTGAACGTTGAGATCGACTACACGGTCACGGACCCGATGACGGGTGCGGCCACAACCACGATGCTGACCAACGCTGTCTCGACCACGTTCTTCCACGTTTACGCGGCGCTCACCGGGCCCTCACCGGGTGCGGTCTTCGCCCCAGGCAACGTGACGATCTCCTACGGAATGGTCTGGTCGGAAGCCACTTCTGAGCAGATTGTGGTTACCGGACCCGCCAAGTTCTCGCCCGTCACGCTCACGCTGGGCGCGGGAACCGTCAGTGGGAATGTGACTCTGGTCCTCAGCATCCCGGGTACCTACAACGTCACCTTGGCTCTGAACGACACCCGGAACGTTGCGAGCGGCTGGCCCCAGGCCTACGCCAACGCCACCACATCGTTCAAGATCGTCCAGGCGCCGCCCAACGTGGTGATCGTCTACAAGAACACCACCGTGGTCAACACCACCTACTCCAACACCACCTCGAGCTTCGGAGGGCTTTCGTTCGGTGCGCTGTCGGCAATACTGATCGTTGTCGGTATTATCGTCGGTGCCCTGATCGGATACCTCTTCCTGGCCCCCAGGAACCCCGGCGGGAAGTCCTCTTCCCCTGAACCCTGGAGCGGACCCAGCGGGGGCAACAAGCCTCAGTAGGTAGGACCGAGCAACCCACGGAGGGGCTTTCTCCCGAATAGGGGGAAAGTCCCTCCCAAACCTCTTTCATTTTAAGATTTTTGTTATTCAGTTCTTCATTCTGAGTCACATCGAACCAACCGAAGATCTGTGTGGGGTGCGGGAGCTTTCCCCGTCTCGACCATTTCGGCAACGCATGGGGCGTTGGTTACTGGAGTTGGGCCAGTGTTACACCGCCAGCATCTGCCGCTTAAGCGCGCCTATTTACATTAGCGAACTACAACAACCTCAGTCTTGCGGCCCGATGAAGGAATTCCCCAGGCTGTGACCGCCGTGCTCGACAATAGTGCGAAGAAGCCCATGCCGATTGCCCACCAGATCACCGTGAGGCCCTGATTGTTGACAAACCAGCAAATGTCGGAGGTACCATGTTTTTGGAATTGAATGAGGGCATACTCAGCTCCGGCAAGTACAGAGAATGCCAGTGTGTTCCCCCCATATGCCCAGAGCGGGTGTTTTTCACTCGACAAGAGGCTAAGCGTTAGGCCAGCGAGAGCAACAATCAACCCTAGGATGACCGGGAACAACTGGAGGTATACGCCCTCTAAGAAAGATGCCCTCGATACCCCCAGACACACTGCCTCCAACCCATAGAGCCCCCCAAACACATAGGCCTCGAGCAAGAGAAAGGCCAAGATGGCGGATTGGCCAAGGGTGAGGAGCGATCTGAACCAGAGGGGCGGCAGTCTTGCCGGAGAAGGAACAGACATGAACCCTTCTTGGATCCATTGGGCTTCACAGCCATCAAGCTTTCCGTCCCACCCTGTCTACCATGAACTATACCCCCGACTTTGCGCCGGGTCTATTGCTTCTTTGTGGATTGACCCTTCAGAAGGTCCCAGGCCTGGGGAGAAGATGACTCTCACTTGACTTTCAAGGATAACGATTATCGACACCAGACTTCATGCCATGAGGGACCCAGGGTTCCTGTCTCCTAAAACCCGAGCACGATTCCTCTTGGCCGGGACACGGCACAAGGGCGCTCGAAATCGGAGGTGTGGTTTTTCGAAAGCGTGGGCTTAGATCTGACGGAACCGAGACCAAGGTAGTGAACTCAGCTCAGAGGAAGTCCCGTGGGTTCACGTTAGGAAGCGTAACCTCGTCTCTCTTGCCTTCCTTCCAAAGTCGATATTCCACGGTGAATCTTCCGATCTTGAAAGGCTGGAACCAGTAGTTTTTGAAGTTCCCAGAGCGGAACTCGTCCACCGAAGGCTCGCGCCAAAGGAAGCTCCAGAGCAGCACATCCAAGTAGAGCGCAGCGACCAGGATAGGAAAGACTGCCGCCCGGGCGTAGCCCGAGAGCGCAACCCACACGCTGACGAGTCCCAGCCCTTCGAAGAGAAGCAAGCCCAGCACCACCCAGGGCTTGAGCCCGGTGGTCAGGAACCATTGCTTCCAGGGGATGCCGGGGTCATCCAGGGCCCTCTTGCGGTCTTCTTCCGAGAGCCCGATCTCATCCCGGAATCTTCCGAGCATCCGTGTTATGGCCGCGCCTTGTAGCGATCCCTAAGGGAGCGGCCCAGGGAGGGGGAGAGTGTGGCGTCGGAAGACAGAGACCCCTCCTCGAGGGGGGGGCTCCGCCACTTGAAGGTCGGCGGGGGCGGCGGTTGGTTGGGCGAAGCGGACGGAGAGGAGGGCAGAGGTGCAGGTACGGAGGGGGAGGGAGGCGAACTTGGGAGGGGCGCTACCGGAGCAGGGGGTGGAGGCGGGGGGGGAGGGGGCACTCGCTCCGCGGCCGGAGGTGCAGGAGGAGGGGGGAGAGAAACAGGGCGAGCTGAGGCCACTCCCATGTCTTCGGACCGGGGCGCTCCGCCCATTCCCCCAGCGGCGGGGCTCGGACTTGCGGCCGGGCGGCGCTCCGCAGACGAAACCACGCCAAGCGCCTCGGCGGTGATGAGGGGAGTGTCGCCTCCCTCGGTGTAGAGGTGGCAAGCCACGAGGTGCCGGGGGCGTCCCTTGACCGGGAGGAGCATGGGTTCGATCTGCGAACAGATCGGCATCACCATGGGGCATCGGGTGTGGAACCGGCACCCCTTCGGTGGGGCGGCGGGGCTTGGGACATCCCCCTTGAGGATGATCCTTTGCCGTTTGATAGAGGGATCCGGAATCGGGATGGCGGAGAGCAAGGCCTGAGTGTATGGATGGAGCGGCTTCCGGAACAGCTCCTCCGTGTTGGCCGTCTCGACCACCTTGCCGAGGTACATGACCACGACCTTGTGGGAGACCGCCCGCACCACGCTCAGGTGGTGAGAGATGAAGAGGTAGGCAAGCTTGTGTTCCCGCTGGAGCTTGAGCAGGATGTTCAGGATCTGGGCCTGAACGGAGACGTCGAGCGCGCTCGTCGGTTCGTCCAGGACGATGAACTCCGGCTCGAGGGCGAGGGCCCGGGCGATCCCTAGTCGCTGGCGCTGTCCCCCGGAGAATTCGTGGGGGAATCGCCAGAGATGCTCAGGGTTCAACCCGACGTCGGTCAGGAGCTGGGCCACGCGCTTGTAGCGTTCGTTCCGGGTGCCCATCCCGTGGATCGCCATGGGCTCGGCGATGATGTCTCGAACGAGCATGCGCGGAGAGAGGGAAGAGAACGGATCTTGGAAAACAATCTGCATCTTCCCCCGGAGTTTCTGCAGGTTCGACCGCTTCATCCGGAAGAGAGAGTAATTGGCGGCCAACCGATCGAGCTCGGTGAGGATCGGCCGGATTTGGGGGTTCGACAGTACGGCCTCGGGATCGGCCGACCGGTTGGACTGTTGGAGGTTCTGGATCTGGGAATAGAGCGCGGAAAGCCGTTGGGAGACTTCGGGAGAGGGCCGGAAGAAGGCATGCCCGCTCGTAGGTTCGATCAACCGGAGGACCACCCGGCCGACGGTGGTCTTGCCGCAGCCACTCTCGCCCACAAGGCCCACGGTCTCACCCCGCTTTATGCTGAGGTTGACCCCGTCCACCGCTTTGACATCGCCGATGTGGGAGGAGAGAACTCCGCCCCGGATCGGGAAGTACTTCCGGACGTTCCAAACGTCGAGGAGGGGTTCGTCCGTTGCCGGGGCTAGAGATGCAGAGATCTTCTCAAAGTCCACGTCCTTCGGTTCCGTGCTGGCCGCCATGGATCTAGACATCCTCCGCAGGTTCTCCCTGGTAGAGCCAGCAAGCCACGGCGTGCCCTTTCCCCTGCTGGATCATCGGGGGGCGGTCGATCTTGCACTTCTCCATCACGTGCGGGCATCGCGGGTGGAACCGGCACCCCTGGGGTGGGTGGATGAGGTTGGGCACGGATCCCGGGATGGAGTCCAGTTTCTTGTCCGGGGCATCGAGCCGGGGGAGAGAGGCGAGAAGTCCCTGGGTATAGGGGTGAAGCGGTTTGGCGAAGACCTCCTCGACCGTCCCTACCTCGGCAATGACCCCTGCGTACATGACGGCGACCCTGTCGCACGTCTCGGCGACTACGGCGAGGTCGTGCGTGATGAGAATGATGGAGGTTCCGATCCTGTGCTTAAGGTCCTTCATCAGTTCCAGGATCTGGGCCTGGATGGTCACGTCGAGGGCCGTGGTGGGTTCGTCCGCGATGAGGAGTGCGGGGTCGGGGGCGAGGGCCATGGAGATCATGACCCGTTGCAACATTCCTCCCGAGAGCTCGTGGGGGTAGCCGCGGGCGATCTGGACCGGATTAGCAATACCTACGTTCTCCAGGAGCAGCACGGTCCTCCAGAAGAACTCCTCGTCGAGGGGGCGTCGGAGGTAGTGGTTCAGGAGCGGAGTCCCATACCAGAAGTTCTTGATGCGGAATCCCAAGATGCGGAGAGCGAGCCCCCGGCGTTGATTGGCGTAGCTCCTCTCGTCCTTCATCTCCTTGACGAAGATGGACTTCATGGCCTCGTCCATGCTGCCGCGCTTCCGGCGCATGACGAGGTAGCTTCGGTGGAGGGACTTGAGCCGGACTCGATCGAGAATCCGGTCCACCTCCTTGGTGGCCCGGGCGGGATCCAACATCTGTCCGCGCAGTGTGTGGAAAAGCTCAGGCTCCAACGTCTTGAGACCGAGGGCCGTGGCCACCTCCCGGCAGACTTCCCGGAGCCGAGGTTGCCCCGGTTCCCGAGCTGCGGCGAAGAGATCCCCCACCATCCGCAACTTTCCGCTGGGTGGAACGTTGCGCACGTTGACCATCTCGTCCACGATCTTCGTGAGTTGATGAATCTCCAGAGCCTCGGCCAACTGCTTCCAGATGCTGAAGACAGGGTTCATGGCCGCCGTGGGCTCCTGGAAGATCATCGAAATGTCTTTCCCCCGGATGGAGGAGAGGCGGGTGTGCCCCTCCTTGATCCTCCCGTAGCGGCGCTTGACATCGACCCGGGGCGTGTTCTTTACAGGTTTGTATTTCGCCTCCCGCTCGATGCCCCAGAGGAGATTGCTACCTTTGAAGATGATCCGCCCGGAGAAGATGCGTCCGGGGGGATCCGGGATCAGACGCGTGATCGAGAACGCCGTCACGGACTTGCCGCATCCGGTCTCCCCCACGAGCCCGATCGTCTCACCCTTGCGGACACTGAAGGTGACGCCGTCCAGGGCGCGCACGACCCCGTCGTAGGTGAAGAAGTAGGTCTTGACGTCCTTGAGCGAAAGGATCTTGTCATCCTCGGCCGGGACGAAGGAGGGGGAAGCGGTTGGGGGTGGAGAGGTACTTTCCATTGCTTACCTCCTCAGACGCGGATCCAGCGCGTCCCTGAGCCCGTCGGCCAAGAAATTCACGGCAATCGCAAAGAGGAAGAGGGCCAGGCCGGGGAAGAGCACCTGCCACCAGGGGAAGGGGGGTGGGTTCACGGCGGTAATGATACTGGCCAGTGACTCAGCGTTCACACCTAAGGCTGAGAGAGAGCCCCACTCGGGGAAAAGGGTGACACTGAAGCTTGTCTGGAAACCGATCTCCTGGTCGAATCCCAGGTAGGCGAGGACCCCGAAAAGAAGCGGAACGCTACCCACATCGAGCGACATCTGGACGAAGACGGGATACACACTGTTCGGGATGATGTGGCGCGCGACGATGCGGGCCGTGCCCGCACCGCTCGCCTTCGCGGCCTCGACGTACTTCTGCTCGCGGGTCACGAGGACCTGACCGCGCACTAGACGGGTGTACCCCGGCCACCAGACGATAACGAAAGAAAGGATGAGTAACTCTAAGATCTGATACGTGGAGAACCCCGGATGGCTTTCGATGAACGCCACGAGGATGATGATGGTGAGCAATAGTTGGGGGATGGCAAGGAAGATGTCGGTCACCCGCATGATGATCTCGTCGAGGTATCCTCCGACGTAGCCTGCGAGGGCTCCGAGAACGATGCCGATGAGCGCGCCGGCGGTCACGATCACACCGGAGAGGAGCAGATCCCAGGGGGTGGCCCGGACCATGCTCTCATAAATGTTGAGGAAGACCCCAGCCCCTCCCGCCTGGATGTAGATACTTCCCATCGGAAGTGGCCCGAGATTGAAGGGGAAGATCCATGTGGGACCCAGGATGGTTTCGAAGGCTTGCGAACCAGGGACAATCGTCGAACCTCCCAGGGTGCACTGCCCGGACTGCGTGGCACACACCACTTGGACCACCAGATTGTTCGCGCAAGCGTTGGGAGAGGTGAACGACCCGTTGGGAGAGAATGAGGAGGTCGTGAGCACGCAGTACACCGGGTTCGTTGTGTCCGTTCCAAAGGCCGAATTCTGACCCGTCCCACCGTAGTACGTGGGGGCAGTGGGGGCCAGCATAGGAGAAAGGATGGCAAGGAGGATGAAGAAGACCAAGATCGCAAGGCCGGCTACGGCCAGCCTGTTCTGGAAGAAGAAGTAGAGCGTACGTTTCAACTGGGCCAACCGAGGTGTGGGTCGGCGCAGGGGATCTTCCATCCGGAAGCCCAAGACGGAGATCACGAAACCCCCGACCAAGAGCCCCAAACTTGAACCTTCGATCGCTTCGGAGAGGAGGGTGGGCTGGATCTTGGCAACGACGACCAGAGGCTCATTGGTGACGGCGATGTACCAGTGGAGCGGTCCCATGGCCAGGGTGTAGGTTCCTGTCCCGGAAGCCCCCGTGATCGTAGTAGCGCCCGAATCCGTCTTGATCGGGACGCTCGACACTTGGTTGATATCGATGCTACAGCTCGCAGTGGTCAGGTTCTCGCAGGCCAGAAGGTAGACACTGGTCTTCGCGTCCCCATAGAGGTAGGAAAGCGAGATCGTCTGGGTGCTGTTCGTCGGATAGTAGAAGGGAATGTAGAAGGGGGGACCCGACACACCTTCCTTGGCCACTGGTGTACCGTAGGCGATAAGATTCTGAGACAGGGAGGAATTGTTGATCCAAGTGACGCCGAGCCCGGCCCCGACGACGAGGAGCAGTAGGCCGATGGTCACGATCTGGCTTTTCATCCCAACCTCACCCTCGGATCAAGGTAGGCATAGAGAATGTCAACGATGATGTTTGCGATGACCACGAGGATCGTGATGAGCAGGGTCGACGCTGTCAGTACACCCGGGTCGACGGGCGGAAGAAGAGCGTAGGTGAAAAGTCGGCCCACGCCGTAAAGCTCGAACACCGTCTCGATGACGGCGAACCCGCCCAGGAAGAAGGCGAAGGTGAGCCCCAGCACCGTGACGGTGGCATTCATGGAGGTTCGTCCCACGTGGCGCTTAATGACGAACCGTTCGGGGACGCCTTTCGCCCGGGCTGTCCGGACATAGTCCTGGTTCATGACCTCGAGCGTGCTGTTTCGGACGAAACGAAGGATGACCGCGACCGAACCGTAGGCAATCACCAAGGCGGGGAAGAGCAGGCGCAGGAAACCATCCCCGAGGATCTGCCAATAGTAGTAGGGATAGCCGGGGGGGCCGCCATGGGTGACGGCGTAGATGAGAGCGTCCAGAAGCGGGATATGTGTCGGAGTCGTGATACCGGCCGGGTCCATAAAGGGAAGAACGCCTCCCGAAGGCGCCAGGCAAGTGATGGCGGGATTGAAATAGGTTCCCGGAGGCCAATTACCAAGGACTGAATAGGTTAATGCTGTACCATTGCAAGATAAACTTGTGTTTAAGAACAGATAATATAGTCCTATAAACACAAAGCTGGCCAAGAGGAAACTTGGCAGAGCATACCCCGAGAAGGAGAAGACCCGGGTAGACTGATCCAACGGGCGGTTCCTCCGCACTGCAGAGTACGTTCCCAAGGGCAGGGAAAGCACAATGATGAGCAACAGGGAAAGGAAGGCAAGTTCGATGGTATAGGGCAGCCAGGCGCCGATGAGGAAAAGGACGGGGCAGCTCCCGTTGTTGTCTGACTTGCAGAGCGAAATGCCCGGTTGCAAAATGGTGGTATCGCCACCGGATGGACAACTCGTGGCACCGATACAACTATTGAGACTGACATAACCCCAATTCATCGTGAAAATGTTCCCGACGTAATGGGCGTACTGTACGTAGATTGGCTGGTCGTACCCGCAGATATGCTCGACCACGGAATTGGGGGGGTGGTTGTGGGGGTTGTAGGGGTAACAGGCGTCGAGTCGCTCCTGAAGAGGGAGGGCTTGGAGGAGGATGAAGGTAATCGTCATGACGCCGATAAGTACCGGCACCAGGAGGACTAACCGCCGGATGATGAATACCCAGAGCTTCACGCGAAAAGGGAGAACAGGACACTATTTATAAGGTTATCAAAGACGCTTCAGGGCGCTGGAAATTCCATCCCGGTACCCTCAGTCGCGCACGACTTTTGCAGAGAAACGGAACCCGTGCTCAGAGAAGGATTCATCGGACGACGGTTCCGTCTCCTCGCAGCACAAGGAAGAGTGCCAACGGCTCGGTCAACGTGAGCCGAGCACCTGCCTTCCCAAGGAGAGAAGGATTTCCCTCGGAGTAGTCGACGTCCTGTAGAAGTTCCACCGTCTGGGACCGGGCGGATCCTTGTGAAAGCAACGCGTCCCGGAAGGGATCGAATCGGTCGAGTTCTCTCCGCTCGATCGGGCGCACCACGAAACCGGTCCCTCCGTGCAGGGAGCCCGGCATGCGGATGAGTCGGTGGACGTCGGTTGTGACGGGAGCGTCCGTCTCTCCCTGCAGAGGGATGGCGAGCCGGCGGGAGATTGCCTCGAGGAAGAAATCCCGGTTCTCGTCGCTTCCGAAATTCTCCAGGGCCCCCCGTTCCAGGATAGCTCGCTGGGTCTCGGGGTCCACGAGCTGTTTTGCGATCGTTCGGGCCCGCCGGGCCAGCCCTCGCTTGGCTTCCACACGGAGCTCGCCCAGCACATCAAGAACTTGGACGGCCATGGCCTCTTCGGTCAGGTCCTTTCGGCTGCGGACCCACCGGAGGACCTCGCGGGCCATCCGGCCCTTCCACCCCGCCTCTTCCGAAGTTGCAAGACGTCGGTACTTCTTGGCGCCCGCATGCGGGATCTGCTCGGTGTCCGTCTCGAAGGAATCCTTCTCCGGTTCGAAACCCACCCCCATGATGTAGTCCACGAGCTCCCGCCGTTCCATGCTCGTCAACCGCTCAAAGGCCGGGGCAAGCACATGGGCATGGTATCCCCGGCCCCCGGAGAAGACGATCTGGACGCTGGCCTCGTCCAGCCCGAAGTCCCGGAAGAGGAACTCGTCCAGCAGAAACAGGAAGCGCTGCTTGGCGAGCTCGAGCTGTCGCACGTAGGAGAGGCCCTCGGCATTCCGCAGGTGGTCGGCGTCCAGGTCGAAGATCACCTCTGCTCCTTCCCAGTTCTTCTCCTTCATGCTGAGGTGCCCGGGGTGCTCGTAGAACGCGGTGGAGTAGTACGTGTGCCGGGGTGAAAGGCGCTTGATCTCATCCAGGAGCGCCGGGGTGCTGGAAAAGGAGCGGTGTCGTGCGAAAGGGCCAGCGCCATCCCCCCCAAAGAGGGAGAACGCGAATTCCCGTTTCTCCACTGCGGCGGGGGGGATCGGTGGCTCGGCGTCGAAATGGTCGGCGAAGAGACCCTGCGCAAAATCGAGATCTCCTTCGGTCAGCGCGGCGGTTTTCGACATGCGCAGGACTCAGGGCTCGATCTCTTCGCGGACGGACCGCTGCCGCTCCCCGGCCAGGTATCCAAAGACGGTCGCGTGCTCGCTACCGCGTAGCAGCATCGTCAACGCCCGGGTCCCGCGCTCGAGCTCTTCCGCGGAACCGATGATCGCCACGTGATACCCATAGATGGAGATGGAACAGCCCGAGAGCTCCTCCAGGCGCTCCCGCGCCTTCCCTTTCTCCCCGATCAGACGGGAGCGGATGCGGCGGACCGCGTTCTTGTCCCGCTTTCCGGTGACCTCGCGCATGTTGAGCACCGTGATATAGTTCTCCCCGGTCAAGAGCCGGAGGGCGCGCTCGGGGGAGAACCCGCGTCCGATGGCCACCACCGCGTCCCGCGCCTTGAGCGCACCCCAGGGGTCCGAATCCGGGGGGGAGGTGATGCGGACAGAACCATCGGCCGTGTCAATCTCGAGATGGGCTCCGCTCCGATCCTCGATGGCCTTCTTGGCCACGCCCCCGACGCCGATCAGCACGGCCAGCCGGTCTTCCGGGATCCTGACAAACAGCTCGGTCATCTACAGCGAGGCGCCTCCCATCCTCTGGAACATTTCCTCTGGAGAAATCACCACGCCAAGCTTGTTGAAATACTTAGCGAAGTTCTGCGCGTCCCTCAGAAGGAGCCCTTTCGCCATGGGATGGGACTTCTCCACGGCTTCTCCCAGGTCGATGATGGCGATCTTTCCCTCGTGATACAGCACGTTGTACTGGGAAAGGTCCCCATGGACCAGCCCCGCCTTGGTCACCATGGAGTTCACGGCCTTGATGACATCCTCCAACAGAGCGGCCGGAGATTCGACCCGGCACTTGAAGAGCGGCGGGTAGGGGAAGCCTCCCTCGTTCACAAACTCCATGAGGAGAGTGTTCCGGTAGTATTCGATGGGCGCTGGGACCGGGACCCCCGCCTCGTGGCAATTCGCCAACGCCATGAACTCACGACGGACCCACGCGAAGACCAGGCGCCCGAAACTGTTCGACCCCACCTCCTCCCGCAACTCGTGCTGGAGGTAGGGGGGCATGTTGCGGAAGACGGCGTTCCCGATGCGGTAGATCTTGAGCGCCCGGTATCCTTCCTTCGAGCTCACGCGGAAAACGTTTGCCACCTTCCCCGTGGAGACGGAGAAGTCCACGGTCTCGAAGAGCCCGCGGTTGACGAGCTTCCCGATGGTGAGGAGCGTCTGGCGGTCGAAGACCTCGTCCATGACGTCCTTATGGGAGCGTTCCTTCCGTCGTTCCTCCTCCTTGGTCTTGTGGAAACGGAAGGGGGCCCTGGGATCGGTCATCTCTCTAGGGAGTTACAGCTTATCTTAAATGCCTTTAGCCAATGTTGTCGGCAGCCCATGTCGGACTTCACCATTGTGTTGGGAGCCGTGCTCGTTGTAGTAGGAATCCTGATACTCCTCCTCGATGTCGCCCATCCAGGACTCTTCCTTCTCATCCCTTCCGCCGTGATCATTGCGATCGGGACTATCTTCCTCGTCGCACCGGATGTGTTCTACGCGAACCCCCTCGCGGCCGCCCTCGTGGTCTTGGCCGCAGGATGCGGAGGAGCGGTGATCGCCATCCCCCTCTACCAGAAGCTGGCCCCCCGCCATGCGCCGATCGCGAGCACCGTCGACACCCTGACCGGGATGTCCGCCAAGGTGACCGTCCGGGTGGAACCGGGCACTATGAAGGGAAAGGTGCGGGTCCGCGGCGAGATTTGGAGCGCGACCTCGGATGAGCCCATACCCGAGGGAGCGAACGTGAAGGTACTGGGTGGGGAGGGAATCGTTTTGAAGGTCCAAACTCTGAGCGGACCTGGGGATAACTAGCCATGAGCTCAGCTTCCATAGCCAAGAACAACGTCAACGTTCCTACCGTCGGCCCTTATAGCGGAAAGACGGTGGGCCTCCTATTCGCTGCGCTTCTCGTCATCTTCGTCGCACTAGCCATCGTGGCCGTCACCTATGGGGGATCCTCGGGACCGGCCTATGCCACCGCCGTGGTTGCGGTCGGGATCACAGTCCTCCTTGTACTGCTCGCCCACACCACCTATTCGATCCAACCGTACGAGACGGCGCTGGTCACGGTCTTCGGTTCCTACCGGGGCTATCTTCAATCCGGATTCAACGCCGTGAGCCCCGTCGCCAAGGTCGTCCGAGTGGACCTGAGGACGCAGGTACTTGAGGTCCCGCGTCAAGAGGTCATCACGAAGGACAACTCGCCGACCAATGTGGATGCCATCATCTACATCAAGGTGGTCGACGGGATGTCCGCCGTCTTCCGGGTACAAGACTATCACGTGGCGACGGTCGCACTGGCCCAGACGACCCTTCGGAGCATCATCGGAGACATGGAACTCGATGAGATCCTGTACAACCGGGAGCGGATCAACACCCGGCTACGAGACATCCTTGATGAGGCCACCGACAAGTGGGGTGTCCGGGTCGAGGCCGTCGAGATCAAGGAGGTCGACCCGGTGGGTCCCGTCAAGACCGCCATGGAAGAGCAGACCGCGGCCGAACGTCAGCGGCGGGCGGCCGTGCTCCGCGCCGACGGGGAAAAGCGCAGTGCTATCCTCGTGGCGGAAGGACAGAAGCGATCCCGCATCCTGCAGGCCGAGGGGTTACGGCAATCCCGCATCCTCGAGGCCGAAGGGGCCCGGATGGCCACCATCCTGGAGTCCCAAGGAGAGGCCCAGCGGCTCCGGATCCTCGCGATGGGAGCGGCTCCCCTCGATGCCAAGGCCCTCACCGTCATCTCGCTCGACACCATGACCGACATGGCCCAGGGGCAGTCCACCAAGATCCTCTTCCCCTTCGAGTTCACCAAGCTCATGGAGGGCGCCGCCGAATACCTAGGGGTCGGAAGGACGGTCCCCGAACGGGGCCTTTCCAGCCTGGACGAGCTCGAGAAGAAGCTGGGCGCCATGGACGACATCCTGGGACCGATCCCCAAGCAATCCGAGCTGACCTCCGAGATCCGGTCCATCGAGGACGAGATCAAGGCGGAGAGCGCCGAGAGCGAAGCCGTTATCTCGGGAACCCGAGGCTCGCACGCGAGCGAACCTGATCTCGCTGACGAGCCCGAGGAACCGGTGAAGCAGAGCCCACCCCCCGCGAAGAAGACGGTACCACCCCCACCTCCGCCGCCGGCCTCGGCAGCGAAGAGCGCCTGAGTGCGCTTAGCCGTACGGACCTAGGTCGTTGACCAGATCCACGTGGGTCATGAGCATCCGGCGGCAGCAGTAGCGGTCGACCCCCAGATCGTCCAAGATGTCCTTCGCCTTCTCGCCGCGCGCAAGGCGCTGCTGGTAAGCATCCCAGAACTGGGCGACGACCTTGCCGCAGGTGAAGCAGCGTACCGGTACCATCATGGGCTCACCTGTAGGACTTCTGCCTCCGCTTGCGGGCTCCGCGGCCCTGAGGGGTCTTCGGGAGCTTGCGCCGGGTGTCGTTGACGAGGAGAGAGCGATCGTAGTGCTTGAAGACGGAAGCGAGTTCGTTGTCCCGGAAGGCCTCGATCAGGCCGCGGGCGATGGCCGTTCGGACGGCCGAGGCCTGACCCATGTATCCCCCACCGGTGACGGTGATCGAGATATCGAGCCCCTCCGCTCGCGCTCCGCTGATAAGGATGGGTTCCTGCATCTTCAGGCGTGCCTCGTAGGGCTCCCAGACCTCGATCGGGCGAGAGTTGACCCAGACCCTTCCGGAACCCTTGGTGATGACGGCGCGTGCCACCGCCGCCTTCCGCTTGCCGCTCGTCTGGATGGTAGTGTTTGCGGCCGGCATCCTATACCTTTGCTCCGAGGAATTGGGAGATCTCGAGGAGCGTAAGGGGCTCCATCAGTGCGGGACGGGGCTTGGCCGCGTCCAAGGTCTCGGGCTTCACAGTAGAATACTCTTCCGGCACACCAATATAAGTCTTGAGCCGCTTGAAGGCTTCCCTTCCCTTCGAGTGCTTGTAGGGAAGCATCCCTCGGATCGCCCGCCGCAACATCCGCTCGGGCGTCCTCGGGTAGTGGGGTCCCTTCCGGACCGAGCCCCGGGCCTTGGCGGCACGGTACTGCTCGAGCACGACGGCCCGCTTGCCCAGGACGACAGCCTTCTCGGCGTTCACGATAACGATGGACTCACCCAAGATGAGGCGCTTCGCGATCAGGCTGGAGGCGCGTCCTACGACGATTCCGCTGGCATCGATCACCTTGACTTCAGCCAACGATGTGCACCCCCTTTCCTTCAGGATTCGCGTGGAAGGCTTCGCGGAGGCTCTTCAGCTCGCCGCCGGCGGCGATTACTTTGCGGCTCGCCTCGTCCGACCAGCCCAGAGCGGCGATCGTAAGGGCCTTGTGCAGGTCGCCCGTGCCTAGAAGTTTCGTAGGGACGATGATGAGTTCTCCCTTGCTGGCCACCCGGTCCAAGTGCCCGACGTTCACCGGGCGCAGCTTGTGTCGGGGGCGTTCCAACCGGCGGGCGACAGCGGTCCAGGAAGCGGCTTTCTTGCCCTCCCGGGCCGTGCTGAGCTCCCGAATCAACTCTTGGAGATGAGGGTTTGTCTTTTCCTCTGCAACCATAGCGGAAGGGCGCCAACGTACGTGAGGTAATTAAGGCTTACGCTCGTGAGGACCCGGACCCCTAGGGAGGGGGTCAGGGAGCGTCGTGCCGGTCGCTCTCGAATACCTGCGTTTTTGAGCAACTTTTTAACCTACGTCGGACATGGGTACTTCATGCCAGCCAAAGAAAGCCCCCGAGAGAATACCCCTTCCTGGGACGATGTCAGGAACGAAGCTAGTGCGCTTACCCGGGAAATGATGCACGAGTCCCTCAAGTGGAGCCGGAGGGCCCTTCAGCTCTCGATCCATTTCGGGGACATGGCCTTCTCCCGGTCGAAGGAAGCCGCGGAACACGCCAAAGAGACCGTTCAGAAAGTCCGGTCCCGCTGAACTCTCGATGCGGGAACCCGTCACCGTCGACGGGACCGCGGCCGTGGCCATCGGAGCGGTAGGAGAGCTACTGCTGCACCTCCCAACGGTCGCATTTGCCACCGCAGGGCCACGTTCCGGAGCTCCGGGACCCCGGCTGCGGCTGTCCTCCCAGGCCTCCATGGCCAATTTCTCGTGGGAAATGCTCCTGGAAAGCGGGACCGCAAATCTTCCCATTCACCTCCAGATGCGGGGCGGGGAAGAGATGCTCGAGGGCGGATGGGCCGCCGAGCTGGGGGAAGGGAGCGGCGTATGGGGATTCACCTGGCCCTTCACCGATTCGGAGAGATCCCGGCTTTCCTCCGCCCGAATCGATTTGGCCATCTGGGTCAATGCCCGGCACTGCTACCGAACGACGGAGCGCTTTGTCCAGGCTCTCATCGAAGTGCGCAGGGTGGTCGGACCTTCGGCAATCCTCTGGGCTCCCCGGATCGGGACCCCGTCGAACCTGGCGATGCTGCATTACCTGGGAATCGATCTCCTCGACACAACCGAGGGGTTGGTGTTGGCCGGACAAGGTCAATGGCTCTACCCGGAATTCTCGATTGAGGAGCCCAAACCGGTCCCCTCGAATTGTACTTGCGAAGTTTGCCGTTCCCCCGAAGAGACCGAGCGACCCCAAGGTCTCCCGGCGATCCAAGAACGGGCCCTCCATGCAGAGCACCAGTATGCCGAGGAAGAGGCCCGGGTGGGTTTCTTCCTTCGGCAAGGAAGGCTGCGGGAGCTGGTCGAAGCGCGCACGGTCTCCCAGCCCGCGTTGGGCGAGATGCTGCGCTGGTACGACGGAGAGGCCACGCGGTACTCGGAGCATCACGCGAGCGTCGTGGGAGAAGGCGTTCGTCCCTACGTCGTGACGGAGGCATACCGACGACCGGAGGTGGAGAAGTTCCGTAGCCGGTTCCTCGCCCAATATCGCCCTCCGCGTTCCAAGAACGTCCTCGTGCTGGTCCCCTGTGCCTACACGAAGCCCTATCGCAACAGTCCGACGCACCGGGGCTTTGCGCGAGCGCTGGAATCGGCCCGGACCCCACATACGGTCCACACGGTCTCCGTCACGTCTCCCCTCGGGGTCGTCCCCCAGGAACTTGAGCACGCCTATCCGGCCCGTAACTACGACATCCCGGTCACTGGGAGCTGGAACTCCGATGAGCGAGGGTGGGTCACGGAAGCCGTGCGGAGGCTCCTCCAAGGGAGTCAGTACGAGCGCATCCTGGTGCATCTCCCGCAGAGCGAGTACGGTTGGCTCAAGGAGATCCTCCCGCCCTCGGAGACCTGTCAATGGACGGGAGAGGGAGAGAGTTGCTCGAGCAAGCCAGCGCTTGCCAACCTTGCTCGGGCCGCAGCGGATTTGCCGCAGGGGAAGGCCACTCCCTTTGAGAATCGAAGGGAAGAATCGATCGCGGCGGTGGCCTTCCAGTTTTCGCCCGGGATCGCGGACTCGCTCTTCGCGGGAGACACGACCCTTCGAGGACCCCCCTGGTTCTCGCGCCTTACCGAGGGGAAGGGCGATGTGCTCGCCACATGGAAGGAGACCCGCGGCACCTGGCACCTCACGGTCGCGGGCGGAGAGAAGATCCGGTCCGTGGCGGAAGCGTTCTCCGTTTCGGTCAACCCCGACGTGGTGTTGAAGGGCGACCTCTTTGCGCCCGGTGTCGGTTCCGCCGGGGAGGAGGTCCGCATCGGCTCCGAGGTCCTCCTGGTCTCAGGATCGAAGCTCGTGGGGGTCGGAGAGGCCACGGTCCCGGGAGAATGGATGGGGAGGCTGCGCCGAGGGCTCGTCGTGAAGGTTCGGAAGCACGGGGGAAACGTTTAGGTTCCGGGGCCCTGACCCTCGGCACCGAAGGTCGCGGGCCGGTGGTCTAGTGGTGATGACGTCGCGCTTACAACGCGGAGGTCAGCGGTTCGAATCCGCTCCGGCCCACTACC
>JAKAYL010000027.1 GCA_021809545.1 Thermoplasmata archaeon | reverse complement strand
GCTCAAGGTTGGGTGCGGGCCCTGCCCGCTCGCGCAGGGTCCCGAGCGCCCTTCGGCAGATGGCATCGAAGAAACCCGAGACCTTCGCCGCCTTGACGAGGTCTCCCGCATGTCGGGCGGTGTTGGCCCCGCGGAGGGCCGTGACGGTCTCTTCCGAAGCTCCGCACTCCTTGGCGATCTCCGCGAGGAACACCACGTCCACGGCGCTTCCCGCGGCGTGTGTCTGGACCTTTCCCATCGCCATCTTGGTGAGCTTCCCCATGAAGCCGCCCACGATGATCCTCTTCAGTCCCTTGCTCGAGGCGTCCCGGACCGCGAACCCCATGAAGTCCCCGACGAGGTTGAAGGCCTCCTCCGGGAGCTCGATGGCCTGCATGGCGAGCTTCTCGCTCTGGCTCCCGGTGGTCAAGACCACCGCGTCGAGCCCCTTCGCTATCGCCACGTCGTTCGACTGGGCGATGCTCGCCTTGAAGGCGGAGCGGGAGAAGGGGTAGACGATCCCGCTTGTGCCGAGGATGGAGATGCCTCCCAGGATCCCGAGCCGTCCGTTCAGCGTCTTCTTGGCCATCTCTTCCCCTTTGGGGACGGAGATGACCACGCGAAAGCCCCGCTCTTGGACCTGCATCCCTCCGATCTCCCGGACGGCGTCCATGATCATCATGCGGGGAATGGGATTGATGGCCGCCTCTCCCACCGGTAGCGCCAAGCCCGGTTTGGTGATCCGCCCCACTCCCACGCCTCCGTCGATGCTAATCCCTGCCATGGGCCCGTAAGTGACAGTAGCAAAGATGCTGGCCCCGTGGGTGCAGTCCGGGTCGTCTCCGCCATTCTTGCGGACGGAACAGGAGGCCTCCTGAGCGCTGAAGTTCTGGTTCTCCAGCGGGAGCACGAGGTGCACCCCCGCAGGGACCACCAGATCGACCTCCTCGATCTTTCGTTGCTCGAGGAGCATGCGCATCGCGCCCTTGGTCGCGGCGGTCGCACAGCTTCCCGTGGTCCAGCCGCGACGTTTCCCGCTCGAGGGGTCGACGGCGATCTCCTGGAACTCCTTGGTCACTTCTCCTCCAAGGCGAGCTTGATCAGGGCATTGACCATCGCCACCGCCACGGTGGAGCCTCCTTTGCGCCCGGAGACGATCACGTAGGGGACCTGGGTCTCGGTGATCTTCTCCTTGGATTCGGCCGCGGAGACGAAGCCCACGGGCACCCCGACGACCAGGGCCGGTGGGGAAGCACCCTCCTCGATCATCTGGGCGAGCTCGAGGAGCGCGGTAGGAGCGTTGCCGATCGCCACGATCGAGCCAGGAAGCCGTTCTTTAGCCCACCGCATGGCGGCGGCGGCCCGGGTGCCCCCGGACTTCTTCGCCATCTCCACGACCTCCGGTTCGGAGATATAGCATTCGATCGCGCCTCCCCCGAGCCGCTCCAGCCCCTTCTTGTTGATCCCGGCCCGGATCATCTCCACATCCACGAGGATCCGCGCTCCCCGGCGCAGGGCCTCGATCCCCCGGGCCACCGCCTCGGGATGGAACCGGACGACCTTGACGAGGTCGAGGTCGGCCGTGGCATGGATCGCCCTGCGGACGATGGGCCATTGGTCCGGTGGGAAGGGATGGGTTCCCACCTCGTTGTCGATGATCTCGAAGCTCTTCGCCTCGATCTCTTCCGGCCGAAGCGTCATGTCCGCGCCGCCTCCACCAATCGTTCCGCCATGAGAGGGATCCCCGCGAAATCCATGTGGACGTAGGACGCCAGGGTCCTGTGCCGCAACAGTCCGTCGGGCGTCGGTGCGTCCTGAGGAGTCTTTCGCACGTCGTAGACGTACTCCCCTGAGGCGTCTTCGAGGCGGGAGTAATGATACTCGTGGGCCCTGACCTCAAGGTCTGCCGGGAGAAAGGTCGACTCCTTCCGTGTGCGGACGGTGCAGTACCCGAGAGCCCGCCGCTGCTTTCCCATGCGCGTCCTCCCGGGGAAGACGCCCACCATGCGATGCTCCTTGCCTTCCGGGTCCAACAGCCCCTCCATGAGGTACATGAGCCCGCCGCACTCGGCATAGACCGGATGTCCGGAGTCGGAGAATTCCCGGATCTCCCGGCGGAGGCTGGTATTCTGCTCAAGTTCGCGGGCCCGGAGCTCGGGGTATCCGCCCCCGATGTACAGGGCCTGGGTCCCCGCGGGGAGCCGGGCATCCGTGAGCGGGCGGAAGGGAACAAGGTCGGCGCCCGCCTGCCGAAGGGCCTCGAGCCCCTCCTCGTAGTAGAACTGGAAGGCATCGTCCAGGGCATACGCCACCACCACGGGTGATTGGGCGGGACGCGCGGGCGGGACGGAAGTGTCCAAGGGTGGTGCCCCTCGTGCGATGGCGAGGATCTGCTCTAGGTCGATGTGGGATCCACTCTGTGCGGACATCTGCGTGAGCCCAGGCTCGAGCGAACTCTCCCGGGCCGTCACCAGACCGAGGTACCTTTCGGGTAGGGCCAATCGGGGATCCTTCAAGAGCCATCCGAGCACGGGCATGCCGCGGGTCCGAAGCTCGTCCGAGATGATGCGGGCATGGCGCTCGGAACCCACGCGATTCAGCACCACCCCTTGGATCTTAACGTCGGGATCGAAGTCCGCATATCCCGAGACCAGAGCCGCGGCGCTGCGGCCCATCCCGGAGACGTCCAGGACAAGCAGTACGGGGATCTTCAGCTCCGCCGCGACCTCTGCTGTGCTGGCCGTCCGCCCTTCTCCCACCCGGCCGTCGTGGAGTCCCATGACCCCTTCGACGAGGGAGAGGTCGGCCTGGCTCGCTCCGCGAAGGAAGACCTCCCGGACCGCCTCTCGGGAGAGCATCCAAGTGTCGAGATTGCGGCACGGTCGCCCCGCCAGGGCGGCAAGATGGCCCGAGTCGAGGTAGTCGGGGCCGGTCTTGAAGGGCTGGACCCGGAGGCCCCGGGACGTGAGGGCCTGGGTGAGGGCCAGCGTTACGGTGGTCTTCCCGCATCCGCTGTGGGTGCCCGCGATAAGGAGCCGGGGGGCCTGGTACGTCACGGTTTCTGCTATTTCCGTAGTGTATAAGAGAAAGAAGTCTTCCGAGGAGCGTCGAACTCGGGAGGGCCGGTGCAGAGCGTTCTCCATCAGCAGGGGCCTCGGGGGCGCCCATGTCAAGAATTATGTGCCTTTGGGGGTAGGGGGAAAGCGCCGAACATGCAGAGCTATCCCGTTTCAAAGATCGCCCGCAAAGAACTGACCCCGAGTGGCCTCCGGAGCAAGATCGAGGAAGTCTTCGGGACTTCACCGAACGAAGTCGGGGACGCGCTCGTCGTTTCGTACCTGGCCATCAAGGAGATG
Source organism: Thermoplasmata archaeon (assembly GCA_021809545.1). Taxonomy (GTDB): domain Archaea; phylum Thermoplasmatota; class Thermoplasmata; order Lutacidiplasmatales; family UBA184; genus JAJYEA01. The sequence goes on along the minus strand of JAKAYL010000027.1, from coordinate 20,644 downwards.
AAGGTCCGCACCGACGGGAAGAGCCTCCTCATAGAGACCGTGATGGAGCCGAAGGTCCCGGCGGAACAACAGATGGCCACCATCAAGGCGTACAATCGATTCCTGGAGGTCGCGACCGGATTCACCTCCAAGGAGCGAGCCAAGCGTCTCCAAGCCGAAGCCAAGAAGCGCGAACCGGCGTGATCCGCACTTCGGGTATCTCTTACCCGAAGAGGACCGACCCTTCCTCGCCGTCCTTGTGACCGAAGAGGAGGCCGTCTACTCCCGCGGCCACCGTGCCGAGCCCAAGGAGGAGGAAGATGGCGAAGAAGAGAAGCATGGGAGGGGACAAGAAGATGGTTATGGCGGCGAGGAGAAAGAAGGCCAGCCCCCCTATCGCCGCTGCCCACCGATAGAAGGGGAATGCGGCGACCAAGCCCGTCCCCACGAGAAGGAACCCGAGGGAGAGCGCCAGGTCGGGAATCGACCAGTACAACATTGCCATGGCAAAGAGGATGAAGATCGACCCGCCCGCCAGGGTGACGATGCCCTGGGCCCTCCACTTTTTAAGCCCGGCGTCCGGTTCTAGTGGCTTGTAGACCCGGTGGCGGCAGTGGTTGCACGAGGAGATGAAATTGAGGTCTAAGAAGAACCTGCGGGTCCGAATGGACTGGGCAGCAAATCCCAAGGTCCGCATCTGCGCGTTGCAAGCGCAGTCGCAATAGCGGCCCTCCCCGAGGTACCGGCAGCCGTCACACATCCACTAGGTTAATCGCAAATCAACACATAATTGTTTGCCGGGGACCTCCATTCGGGCCCCTGGGCCTAAGGAATAGGGGATTATCCGGACGAGGTTTGGACCGCGGGGGTCGATTCTTTGGCCGTCGTGGACGACTTCAGATTGTGCAGCAGACGGTATCCGACGAACGGCGCCCAAAGGAGGACAGGGACGACGATGAGCCGCTCCGTGAAACCGTGCAGTGGACTTCCCCCCGCCCCGACGACGAACAGGATGATGGAGACGAAAGTGAAGACTCCTCCGATGGCGGTGGGGAGGGCCCAGGATCGCCACTGGGGGTCCCGGGAAAGGGCTCGGGCGTAGAAGATGAGCGCAAGGCCGGACCCGATGAAGGCGATCGCAGCGAAGCGGCCGTGAAGCTTCGTGGTCTCGTTGTAGAGGCCGACACCGATGGCCCCGATGGCGGTGAAGCACAACAGCAGGGCGCCCGTGTGGGCGCTCAGGTATCGGGGGAAGGCAGCCCATGTGAGCAGCGCGGCGACGAACGTCAATATCCCCAGGACGATGATCGAGCTGTTGAAGATCCCGTTGTAAGGGCCCACCCCGAGGTCGCTGATGACGTCAGAGAACGGGTTGTACCCGGGACGCAGGGCCTCCTCGATTCCCATCGCAGCGACGAATTCTACCGGTCCGATGATGAACGCCCAGGCCCCGATCTTCTGAAGGAATTCCTTCGACCGGCTTTCCATGGGGCTCGGAAGCTATCGTGATTCTTAAGCAGGAGGGAAGCGGCGGCGGCGTACGGCGGTGACGAAGTCCCCGACAGGGCCAGGGTGCCGGGTCCACCCCCTCAGCACCTCGACCAAGAACAAGTCCCCGTCCCGCCGCTGGGACGGGAGGCTCCAAGGCAGTGTCCGGGGCCGGCGCATGGGTGCGAGCTCCGCCCTGCGCCAGGCGTCCGAACGGAGGGCCCGGAGAAGGATCTCTCCGGTGTTGCGGCCATCCGCGAAGTCGCGCAGGTCCCTCCGTACTCGGGGACTCACTCCCTGGGCTCGCCAGGCTTCGAGCAAGCTCAGCAGCTTCTCCCGACGGAAGGCGCGGGAGGGAACTCCCTTCTCCCGGAAGAACCCATTGAAGTAGAGGAACGGTACCTGGTGGACCAAGGCATCCACCAGGCTCTGGCTTCCCCCGACGAGCACCAGGTTGGCCCCCCGGAAAACCGCTGGCCATTCCGAGGCATCCATCTCCGGGAGCAGGGTCAACCTTACACCGGAAGGGAAAGGCAGTGACTTCCACTCTTCCTCCTTCCCCGGGGATGCCCGGACTAGCAGATCCAACGCCGAGAACGAGTTCTTCAGTTCGCCGAAGAGCAAAGCTGCGAAATCGAGCGAGCTCTCAGAAGAGGCATACCAGAGTATGCGGGGCCGTTCACTCGTCTCTTTCTCTCCGGGAGACACTGGCTTCGCGCGCAACTGAGAAAGTCCGAAGGGCCCGACCTGGAGCACGAACGGGAACTCTTTCATCCCGCCTCTCGACTCGGCGAAGCCGGCGGCCAGATGGAGTACGGAGGTATCCTTCTCCCCGAGGGCCTTGAGAAATCCTTCGTGATAGCGCTCCCTCCAGACGCGTCCCTCCGGGGAACGGCGGTGACGCGCGATGCGTACGGGGTTCCAGCCCGCCTGACGTAGTGTCTCCTTCTCCACGGTAGAGCTGTCCCGGCAGCTCGCGAATTCCTCGAGGCTGACGATGAGAACGTTCTCCGGTCCGTGGTGTTGCTGGATGGCCAAGATACGCGAGGCGAGCACGCCTTCTCGCCGTGGATCCGGCCCTCGGGACTCCGGTCGCCCCGTCGTTCCCCACCAGGTCGTCAATACCGCGGCCTTCCCTCGACCTCGGGGAGAGCGAGAGACTTTCATCGGAGGAAAACCCAGGAAGGACACCCGGCGAACATCGATCGGGACCTCTCTTCGGGGAGCCGCCGCCGTGCCGACCGCAGAATCGGGATCTACGAGGTGGACCAGTGGAAGCCCGGCTCGGGCAACGGCAGCGGCCGCCCGGGCCATTTCCATGGCGTCTCCCCACCCTTGCTGGATCCGGCACGGAAGAACGTAGACTGTGGCACTACTCGGGTCACGTTTCGGCAAGGAACGTGGTGACATCTCTGGGTCACCGGGGGTAAATGTCGTCATGCTATGTTAGTTGCAGTGCCAACACGATAAGGAATGATTCGTAAGATTCCCTTCATGACCCCTTCAACCCTCGATTTCTTTCGCCGCTCGCCGTGGAAACCCAAGGGAAGGATGAAGGTCCGAGGGGGCTCACGGGCAGGAAAGTCGAACACCACAATTATATATCTTTCTACTGTGGGGACCCCGCACCAATGGCACGCAGACACAAGCCCAGACGGGGTTCGCTAGCATTCTGGCCGCGCAAGCGAGCGGCGAGCATGGTCCCCCGGATCAACACCTGGCCCGCCGGCCCTGCCAAGCCGCACATCGAAGGGTTCGCGGGATACAAGGTCGGGATGACGCATGCCCTGATGGTCGATTTCCGAAAGCGGTCCACCACTGCTGGGCAGGAAGTCTCCGTACCTGTTACCATACTAGAGGCCCCCCCGCTCAAGGTCATGGGCGCCCGCTTGTACCGGACCACCCCCTACGGGACCCGTGTGGCCTCGGAGATCTGGGCGAAGGAGCTCGATCCCCATCTTTCCCGGAGGCTTCCCATCCCCGAGAAGTCCCAGAACTTCGAAGAGAGGTCCGAGAAGTTCGCCAAGTCCTCCGGCAGTGAAGTCCATCTTATTGTTCACACCCAGCCCCACCTCGTCGGCAGCGTGACTTCCAAGACCCCTGAGATCTTCGAAGTGCGCGTCTCCGGGGACAAGATCGAGGAGCGCAAGAAGTGGGCCCTCGAGATCCTCGGCAAGGAGGTGAAGGTCGACGAATTCGTCAAGGAAGGCGAGATGATCGATGTCACCGCCGTGACGAAGGGTAAGGGGTTCCAGGGCCACATCAAGCGGTTCCACGTCAAGCTCCAGCCCCACAAGAACTCCAAGCACCGGCGGATGATCGGAACTCTGGGTCCCCACAACCCGAGCTACGTCACGTATCGTATCCCCCAGGCGGGACAGATGGGACGTCACCGGCGGACCGAGTACAACAAGCGGGTCCTGCGCATCGTGGGCAATCCCTCCGAGGGCCCTCTCAATCCCGTTGGCGGTTTCCTCCACTACGGGGTCGTCAAGAACCCCGCCATGATCGTTCACGGTACCATCCCCGGACCCGCCCGACGGCTGGTCGGCCTGCGGCTGCCGATGCGCTTCCGCGGCGGAACGGAGAAGGTCGACATCAAGTACCTCTCGACGCTCAGCAAGAGTGGAGTATAGGCAGTCGATGGCAGAAACCCAGCACGTCACCGGTCACAGGATCCACGTCCTCACCCTTGAGGGGAAGCAGGGAAAGCAGATGACCCTCCCGCACTTCTTCTCCGTCCCCCACCGCCCTGACCTCATCCGGCGGGCCGTGGTGGCCGCCCAGGCCAACCGTCAACAGCCCTACGGGGCCGATCCCCTCGCCGGGACCCGCCGCTCCGTCGTGTGGCCCGGCAAGGGCCGTGGTATGGCCAGGACGCCGCGAGTCAAGAACACCAACCGCGGAGGGTTCGTCCCGAACACCGTGGGAGGCCGCGAAGCGCATCCGCCGCGGGCCGTTACGGACCGCACGAAGCGCATCAATGTCAAGGAACGGCAGCGGGCCCTCGCCTCTGCCTTGGCCGCCACCCGGGAAGTCCGGTTCGCCCTCGAACGCGGACACGTCCTTCCTGAGCACCTGAAGCTTCCCCTGGTCTTCGATGACGAGCTCGAGGAGGTCATGACCTCCTGGAAAGCGAAGGAAGTCCTGACCGCCGTCGGTCTGTGGGGCGATGTGGAGCGGGCCATCTCCGGCTCCCACCTCCGCGCCGGCAAGGGAAAGGGCCGGGGCCGTCCCCGCCGTGTCCCTCGCAGTCTCCTCGTGGTCGTGTCGACCCCGTCGAGCGCACGCGGTTTCAAGAACTTCAAGGGTGTCGATGTGGTTCCCGTCCACTCTCTCGGCACCGAGCAGCTCGCCCCCGGTGGGGATGCGGGCCGGCTGACCCTGTTCACTCCCAAGTCTCTGAAGATGCTCGAGGACCGCCTGGGGGCTCACCTACTCCCCACGTCCCTTCCCGCGGTCGTCGGGATCTCTGGAGGTAAGAAGGCATGAAGACCGGACAGGGCCCTGCTCGTGTCGTGTTCCACCCGTACGTGACAGAAAAGACCATGGACGAGATGGAGCGTCAGAACCGACTGGAGTTCGTCGTCGACCGCACGGCTTCCAAGGCACAGATCAAGCACTCCATCGAGAAGCTCTTCGACGTCAAGGTGGAGAAGGTCACCACGAAGATCGGTCGGCATGGCAAGATCGCGATGGTTCGATTCACGAAGGAGTTCTCCGCAGAGGAGATCGGTTCCAGGACCGGGGTGTTCTGATGGGAAAGCGCATCATCTCCCGCCGGCGTGGGGCCGGCACAGGAACTTACCGCTCCCCGAGCCACCGACACCACGGGGCGATCCGATTCCCCCCGGGCACCGTCCAGGAATGGGGTACCGTCACCGACATCATGCATGCGCCCGGCCGTTCCGCTCCCGTGGCTGTCGTCCGAGGGGAGAAGGGCCAGAACTGGAGGCTCATCGCCACCGCCGGCATCTCCACCGGGGACAAGGTGTCCCTCGGGTCCGGGGAGCTCGTGCGCGGCGGCTATATGTCCCTCGGCCGGATCCCGGACGGGACGCTCGTTTTCAATGTGGAACTCACTCCCAATGACGGTGGCAAGCTTGTTCGGGTGGCCGGTGCGTCGGCCCTTGTGGTCTCCCACCAGGGTGGCCGGGTCACGATTCAGCTGCCGAGCGGAGCGTTCAAGCAGTTCCCGGAAATGTGCCGGGCCCAGATCGGGACCGTCGCCGGGGGCGGCAGGTCCGAGAGGCCCTTTGTCAAGGCAGGAAAGAAGGTGCACGCCTACCAGTCCCTGGCCAAGGCGCCCTTCAAGGTCCGTGGCGTTGCAATGAACCCTGTCAACCACCCCTTCGGGGGCGGTGCCCACCAGCACGTGGGCCGGCCCAGCACCGTCTCGTACGGAACCTGGCCGGGCGCCAAGGTCGGACGGTTCAGCAAGCGGCCTAAGAAGCGGCGAGGATAAGCATGGCGAGAAAGGCGAAGAAGAGTGCAATCGACCTCAGAAAGAAGAAGGAGTTCTCGCTCCGTGGCCTCTCCTTGGAACAGCTGCAGAAGCTCACCCCGGAAGAGCTCATGAAGATCCTCCCGTCCCGCCAGCGGCGCACCCTGCGCCGGGGGCTCAACGACGACCAGAAAAAGGTGGTCTCCCGTATCGAGGCTGCCGCCCAGGGAGAGGTGGTCCGCACCCACAACCGGGACGTGCTCATCTACCCTTCGTTCATCGGCAAGCGCATCGCCGTCTTCTCCGGCAAAGAGTTCAAGGAGGTGGACGTGCGGCCGGAGATGGTCGGGCATTATCTGGGCGAGTTCGTCCTCACCCGCCGGTTCGAGAAGCACTCGGGACCCGGAGTGGGCGCCACCCGTAGCTCGAAGTTCCTGCCTCTGAAGTGAGCCATGAAGGGATACACGTTCGCCGCGAAGAAGTCTGAGAGCGTCGCCAAGGCCCGGGGCCGGGAGCTTCACATCTCCCCCAAGAAGGCCTACGAGGTCATGAACGCCATCCGCGGGCTCCCCCTGGAGGATGCGAAGTCGCTCCTCGAGGACGTCGTCGAGCTCAAGCGGGCCATCCCCTTCCGCCGCTACAACCAAGAGACCGCGCACAAGCGCGGGATCGGACCAGGCCGGTACCCCAAGAAGGTGGCCCAGCAGGTCCTCATCGTACTCCAGAACGCCGAGGCTAACGCCGAGGACGAAGGGTTGAACGTGGACGATGCGTACATCAAGGTCGCTGCCGCCTCCCGGGGCCGGCTCATCAAGGCGATCATGCCGAGAGCGCAAGGTCGGTCTACCCCGTGGAACGAAGAGACGACCAACCTCGAGATCATTCTGGCGGAAAAGGGTAAGAGCTGAAGATGGGCGCAGAGCGGAAATTCATCCAGGAAAACATGCGGCGGGTCCTCCTCAAGGAGTACCTTGTCGAGCAAACGAAGCGCGCGGGCTTCGGCGGTGTGGACATCACGCGTACCCCGATGGGGACGCGGGTCACACTCATCTGCGAGCGGCCCGGAGTCATCATCGGACGCCGGGGAGAGTACGTCCGGCAGCTCACCGAGACCATCGCCAAGAACTTCCACCTGGACAACCCCCAGATCGAGGTCCAGGAGGAGAAGCAGCCTAACCTCAACGCTCAGCTCATGGCCGAGAAGCTTGCCGTGGCCCTCGAACGGGGCTGGCACTTCCGCCGGGCAGGCCACTCCACCGTGCGGCGGATCATGGAGAGCGGGGCCCGGGGATGCCAGGTCATCCTCTCGGGGAAGCTCACCGGTGAGCGCCACCGAACCGAGCGGTTCAAGTCCGGCACCATCAAGTACTGCGGCACGCCCGCGATCTACCTCATGAAGAAGGGGTTCGCCCAAGCGCGCCTCAAGCCCGGTGTCATCGGCGTCAACGTCTGGATCATGCCGGCCAATGCCAAGATGCCGGACGAAGTCAGTGTCGCCGGTAAACCTATCACCGTGGCGCAACCTGCGCCGCTGCCTCCCCCGGAGCCCACCGAGCTCGAGCCGTTGCCCCCGGTGGCGGACGAGGGCGAGGGCCCCGCGAAGGAGGATGGGAAATGACGCTCCTTCGGATGAAGGACCTCCGGACCCTCTCGGACGAGGACCTCTCGAAGAAGATCGCCGATCTGGAGATGGACCTTCTCCGGGAACGCGGCGTGGCCGCGATGGGAGGCGCTCCTGCCTCCCCCGGAAAACTCCGGGCGCTTCGTGTCAACGTGGCTCGGGCCCTGACCGTGAAGCGGGAGCGGCGAAAGTGAGCGCGGTACTCATGGGCGAATTCATTGGCCGGCGGCTGCGCGTCACCGGAGCGCCGGGCGTGGGCCCTCTTCCCCTCGAGGGGACCGTGGTCGACGAGACGCTCAACATGTTCTATCTCTCCGTCCCCGGACGCTCGGGGAACCTCGGCGTTGCGAAGCACGGCCTCGAGGGCTTCCTGGAGTCATCCGAGGGGGAAACAGCCTTTATAGGGGACGCGATACGGGTGCGCCCGGAAGACCGCATCAAGCGATATGCCTCCCGGAGGAATTCACGATGAAGAGCGAAGCAGCACAGGGGAAGAGCCGGGACCCGGGTCTTGACGTAAGGCTCCCGAAGGAATCCTGCTCGGATCCGAAGTGCCCGTTCCACGGTCACATCAAGGTCCGCGGTCAGGTGATCGAGGGCGTCGTGGTCTCCACCAAGATGCAGGGGACCGTTGTCGTCGAACGCACGCTCCTTCACTACGTCCCCAAGTACGAGCGCTACGAGAAGCGCAAGAGCCGTTACATGGTCCATTCCCCTCCCTGCCTCAAGGTCTCCGAGGGAAAACGGGTCCGCCTCGCCGAGACTCGTCCGATCGCCAAGAACGTGAGCTTCGTCATCGTCGAGAACCTCGGCGATGTCACCGTGCACGTGCGCGGCGAAGAGGAGGTCAAGGAATGAAGGGAGTGGCCGGACGCCGGGGACGCGCGCTGCCCAAGGGGGCCCGTCTCGAGTGCGTCGACAACACCGGGGCGAAGGTCATCGAGATCATCGCCGTTCACAACTGGCACGGGCACCACCGGCGGTACCCCAAGGCGGGCGTCGGCGACCTCGTGATCGCCTCCGTCAAGAAGGGGACACCCGAGATGCGCCGCCAGGTCGTCTACGCCATCATCGTCCGCCAGAAGTTCCCCATGCGTCGGGCGGACGGCACGCACGTCATGTTCGAGGACAACGCGGCGGTCTTGACGACCGACACGGGTGAGGTCAAGGGTTCCCACATCAAGGGCCCGGTCGCTAAGGAGGCGGCCGAGCGGTGGCCACGGGTCGCGGCGATCTCCTCCATGATCCTCTGAGGTACACCATGAGCACCAATTCTTCCCTTCCAAGAAAACAGCGCAAGTCCCTGTACACGGCGCACCACACGGAGCGCCGGAAGCACCTCGCCCTCTCCCTGTCCCGCGAGCTCCGCTCCCGGTATGGCCGGCGGCGGATCCCCGTGCGGAAAGGGGACACTGTCCGTGTCATCAGCGGGGCCTACGTCGGACGCGAGGAGCGTGTGACGAAGGTGGACTACCGGCACTACCGGCTGGTCCTCGACAACATCACGGTCAAGAAGGCGGACGGCAAGATGAAGCAGTTGCCGATCGCCCCCGTCCATCTCATGCTCACGAAGCTCGACCTGGCCGATCCCTGGCGCCGGCGGATCCTGAAGGCGCCCGCCGAGGAGGGGGAGACCCCCACCGAATCTACGGAGGCTTTGCCCACCGAGGGCGCGGCGGGACCGGACGTGGCCGAGGAGACTGAGGAAGCGGAGGAAAAGAAATGACGTTCCGACTCAAGCGCCGGGCGATGCCCAAGAGCTGGCCCATCGGACGAAAGGGCTCGAAATGGATCTTGCGCACGGCCCCCGGCCCCCACTCGCTGGAGGAGTCCCTGCCCGTTGCCCTGGTCCTCCGGGACCTGCTCAAGACCGCGAATTCCTCCCGTGAGGTGCGCAAGCTGCTCCGGGAAGGCAAGGTGTTCATCGACGGCAAGGTCGTCAAGGACCCCTCCCGTGGCCTCGGGCTCATGGATGTGCTCTCCCTCGGCGCTCCTCCGAGCCAGCACTATCGGATGCTGAAGAGCCGGCTCGGCAAGCTGGAGATCCGTTCCATCCCCACCGAGGAAGCGAAGGTCAAGTTGGCCCGGATCCGGTTCAAGCACACCGTGCCCGGAGGTAAGGTCGCGCTCACGCTCCACGACGGCCGCAACCTGCTCGTCGCAGCCAACACCCAGTACCGGGTCGGCGACACGCTGCGCCTGGAGCTACCCACCCACAAGGTCGTGTCCCGCATGGCCCTCAGCCCCGGAGTCCTCGCCTACATCTCCGGAGGGAGCCACGTCGGGGAGGTCGGGCACATCGACCGGATCGAGGTCGTCCCCTCCAGTGAGCCCAACAAGGTCCACTTCAAGGAAGGATTCTCCACCATCAAGGAATACACGTTCGTGGTCGGCGAGACTTCCCCCGCGATCGCCCTCCTGGACACGGTGACCAAATGAGCGGCGAAACCAATCCGATGCGCGCCCTGTGCGTTGAGAAGCTCGTGATCAACATCGGCGTCGGCCAGTCGGGAGATCCCCTGGCGAAGGCCCAGAAGGTCCTCAAGATGGTGACCGGCCAGAAGTCCGTCCTTACGAGGGCGCACAGTACCAACCGCGATCTCGGCATCCGTGAGGGGCAGGAGATCGGGGCGAAGGTGACCCTCCGGGGCCAGCGGGCCACCGAGTTCCTCCAGAAGGCCCTAGGGACCCGGGAGAACCAGTTGAGCCGCACGGGGATCGACCGGGACGGCAACGTCGCGTTCGGGATCCCGGACTACACCGATTTTCCCGGTTTCAAGTACGATCCCGCCATCGGGATCTTTGGCATGGACATTTGCATCGAGATCGGTCGGAAGGGTGGCATGTCGGTGAAGCGCCGGACCCGTGCGTCCCACGCGATCGGCAAGAGCGCGGCGATCAAGGCCGAGGAGACAACGGAGTTCCTCACAAGGGCCTTCGGGGTCAGGTTTGTGGAATAGGGGGTCGGAGATTTGAAACCTAAGAAGTTGTTCGGTAGGAAGATCGGGTGCCTGCGATGCGGGCGCAAGCGAGGCATTGTGCGGCGGTACAACCTGCACGTGTGCCGTCAGTGCTTCCGGGAGATCGCGATGGATCTCGGATTCAGAAAGTATGACTAAAGGAGGTAGGTAAATCCATGCAAGACGTTCTCAATGACGCACTGGCCCGGATCCGGAATGCGGACAGCACAGGGAAGCAGGTGGTCGAGCTCTCGCCGGTCTCCGGCATGCTCGGCTCTGTCCTAGGCATCCTCAAGGAGCACGGGTACGTGGGGGAATTCTCCTTCGTCGACAACCAGAAGGGCGGCGCTTACCGCGTCAACCTGCTGCGGCGGATCAACTACTGCGGGGTCATCAAACCCCGGTTGTCCGTGGGGGTCCGGGACCTCGAGCGTTTCGAAGCCCGTTTCCTTCCCGCGCAGGACTTCGGTCTCCTCATCCTCAGCACGAACAACGGTGTGATGACCCAGATGAAGGCCCGGGAGCTGGGTACGGGCGGCAGGCTGGTGGCCTATGTCTACTGAGCACAAGATCTCCATCCCCATCCCGAAAGGGGTGACGCTCTCCCTGAAGGGATCGAACCTCAGCGCCAAGGGCCCGCTCGGCCAGGTGACCCGGAAATTCCCCGCGGCCGCCATCGACCTCAAGGTCTCCGGCTCCACGGCCGAGATCGATCTCTCCTTGCCTCCCCGGCGCAAGAACGTCGCCATCCTGGACACCTGGGAGAAGCACATCATCAACATGATGCTCGGCGTGACCAAGGGCTTCGTCGCCAAGGCGAAGATGGTCTCCGCCCACTTCCCGATGAAGGTCTACGAGAAGGACGGCTTCGTGGTCATCGAGAACTTCCTCGGGGAGAAGTATCCCCGGCGTTCCCCGCTCCTCGGAACGACGAAGGTCGAGGTCGCCGGTGAGGAACTCTTCTTCTCCGGGATCGATCTCGAGTCCGTCGGCCAGTCCGTTGCCAACATGGAGAAGACGACCCACATCCGCAACTACGACCCGCGTGTCTTCCAGGACGGCATCTACATCACGGAGAAGGCGCATCCTAAGGAGTAAGGCACATGGCAGAAAAGAAGCAAGTCAAGGAAGAGGGGGCGCAGCGCCCGAAGCCGAAGCTCTCCGCGGAGGACGTCCGGCTCCTCCAGGAAAGGGTCCGCAACCGGGCCCGCCGTCCCAAGTTCGTTCGCACAGCATCTCACCGCTACTGGAGGATCGGCCGCTGGGGGTCCTGGCGCCGCCCGCGCGGCATGCAGTCCAAGCAGCGCCGGCACTACGGCTACCGGCCCACCGTCGTCTCCATCGGCTTCGGCGTTCCGGCCCGGATCCGGGGCACGACCGCCCTGGGATTCTTCCCGATCGTCGTGCACAGCGTGGGAGACATGGAGGAGCTCGAGGTTTCCCGTCATCTCATCGTCATCGGCCACAGTGTTGGGACCCGCAAGCGGCTCCAGCTCGAGGAGAGCGCCCGCAAGAAGGGATTCCGCATCGCCAACCCGCTCGCCCGAGGGGGAGGGACGGAGGAATGACCAACCTCACGAACCAGCGGCGACTGGCCGCCGAGATCCTCAAGTGCGGTGTCAACCGGGTCTGGATCGACCCGGAGAGCACGCTCGACCTCGAGGAGGCCGTCACCCGCTCCGATATCCGCCACGCCATCCGCGTGGGGGTCATCGCCAAGAAGGCCGTCCTGGGCGTTTCCCGTGCCCGGGCCAAGGCCCACGATGAGGAGCTCCGCCGGGGCCGTCACCGGGGACCCGGTTCCCGCAAGGGAAGCCCGTCCTCCCGACTTCCTCGCAAGAGCCGCTGGATGAACCTGGTACGCGCCCAGCGCCGTCTCCTGACGCAGCTTCGGGACACGAAGAAGATCGAGCGCAGCTCCTACCGTGTCTACTATCGGAAGGTCAAGGGAGGCATGTACCGCAGCCGGGCCCACCTCCTTACCTCTCTCAAGCTCGCGAACGTCCTGAAGGAGGAGGCCAAGTAGATGGCAGACGGCCCAACCTACCGCGTCCACTTCCGGCGCCGCCGGATCGGCAAGACGGACTACCGGTACCGACTGAAGCTCCTCAAGAGCGGTCGGCCGCGAGCCGTGGTGCGCATCACCAACCACCGGGTCATCGTTTCGATCACCGAGTACGACCCGCGGGGCGACCTTGTCGCCGCCGTGGCGGACTCCCAGGAGCTCCCGGAGCTCGGTTTCGACGACCGCTCCCTGACCTCCACGACCGCCGCCTACCTCACCGGGTACCTCGCCGGGGTGCGGAGCCTCTCCGCCGGCAAGACCTCCGCCGTGCTCGACGGGGGACTCACCCACCCGACGCCCGGAGGACGGATCCTCGGGGCCCTGAAGGGGCTCGTGGACGCCGGAGTCGAGATCCCGCACTCCGCGGAGCATTTCCCATCCCAGGAACGCCTTGAGGGCAAGCACCTCTCGCAGCCCCCCAAGGCCGAGCTAGCCACGATGGTACAGAAGATCAAGAGCGCCGGAACAAAGGCCCGAGGGAAGAAATGAGAGCCGAAGGACCCCGCCGACCGGACGGACGCCCCGAAGAGCCTGTGGCTGTTTGGATCCCCCGTACCGAGCTCGGCAAGAAGGTGCGCGCCGGAGAGATCACCACGTTCTCGGAAGCCTACCACAGCGGCCTCGGCATCAAGGAAGCTCAGATCGTCGATGCCCTCATCACCGACATGCGGGACGAGGTGCTCGATGTCAACATGGTCCAGCGCATGACGGACTCCGGCCGCCGGCTGAAGTTCGCCATCACCGTCGTCGTCGGTAACGGGGACGGTGTGGTCGGTCTCGGCCGCTCCAAAGGCAGGGAGGTCGGTCCCGCCATCCGCACCGCCATCGAGCGGGCCAAGCTCAACCTCGTCGAAGTCCTCCGCGGCTGCGGCAGCTGGGAATGCGGTTGCTACCGGCCCCACTCGCTCCCCTTCGCCGTCACCGGGAAGTGCGGCAGTGTCCGGGTGACCTTCAAGCCCGCCCCGCGCGGGGTCGGTCTTGCCGTCGGCGACATCGCCAAGCCTGTGCTTCGCTTCGCGGGCATCCAGGATGCCTGGGGATTCACGGAGGGCCACACGAAGACCACGGTCAACTACGCGATGGCGGCTTTCGATGCCATGGCCAAGCTCTCGCTGCTCAAGGTGCCCCAGGTCGATCTCAACCGGCTCAAGATGGTCCGGGGGATGACCGGCACTACTATCCTGCCCAAGCTCGAAGCCACCGAGGAAGGCTCTCGCGGCGGACCCCGGGGACGGGGCCGTGGCCGCGGTGGCCCAGGCCGTGGCGGTCCGGGCCGTGGGGGTCCGGGACGCGGCGGTCCGGGACGGGGTCCTGGCGGCGCACGACCGCCCCCCCGCCCCGCAGGAGGTGCCTGATGGCGTGGCTCGCGATCCGGGTCCGTGGCACGATCCACGCGCACCGGGACGTATTGGCCACCTTCCGGGAGCTCCGGCTGAACCGGCCGAACCACGCGACGATCCTACCGGAGGAAGACTCCTACCGGGGCATGCTCACCACCGTCCAGGGCTACATCACCTGGGGCCCGGTCTCGGAAGAGACCGTCGAGCTCCTCCTGAAGGGACGGGGCAAGCTCCACGATGGGAACCCCGTCGATGGCAAGCAATCCAAGGAATTCGCCGGGAAGATGATGAAGTCGGGAATGCGGGAGGTCAAGGATGATATCCGGCCCCTGTTCCGGCTCAAGGCCCCCACCGGGGGATGGCGCTCCACGAAGAAGACCTTCACCATGGGCGGAGCCCTGGGCTACCGCAAGAAGGGCGCCAAGGATGACATGGATGCCCTTGCACGGAGGATGCTGTAGGAGGCTACCATGGTTTCAAGGACAAGACAATTCCGGGGACAACGCACGCACGGCCGCGGCACCAAAGCGGGCCGTGGCGCAGGAAAGCGCGGAGGACGGGGGAACGCCGGTCTCCACAAGCACAAGTTCAAGAGCATGCTCATCTACGCTCCCGACCACTTCGGCCGGAAGGGATTCAAGCGCCCCCAGCGGGCGATCGAGTACCCGGTCGCGGTCAACGTGGGCGAACTGCCGGATCTCGTCCCGCTCCTGAAGGAGAAGGGGCTCTTCACCTCCGAAGGGGGCCACAACGTCGCGGACCTCACGGGGGCGGGGATCGACCGTCTTCTCGGGGGAGGGCGCGTGGAGGGCAAATGGAAGGTGAAGGTCTCCCATGCCTCGCGTATCGCCCGGGAAAAGGTCGAGATCGCCGAATAGGCCTCTCGACCCTTCCTTCCGGTCCCCTGCTCCGCTCCTTGCCGTCCGGAGCGTACCAGGGCGGCCCCGCCGATTCTGCATCCTTTAAAACCTATTTTGCTGTCCTTTTCCTGAGGGGGGAACGATGGGATTCTACTGTTTGAGCGTCCGGTCCCGCAGGAGCGGGCTGGCCTCGCTGGAGAAACTCCCGACTCCGAAGGCCCTCGAACTCACTCGCCACCTCCTCGCACGCCTACCGGGCGGCGAAGGGGTCCCCCTCCGCACCTGCAACCGGTTCGAGCTCTACTTCTGGGTGCCGCAGGCTTGGGATGCCCGTTTCGCTGCCCGTCTGCGGCGGCTCCGGCTCGCGCCCCGGCAGGAGTTCCTCCAGGACGAGGAGGTGGTCGAACATCTCTACTCCGTCGCCGCGGGCCTGGACTCGGAACTCATAGGGGAGGACGAGATCCTAGGCCAGATCCGGAACTCCTATCGGGACGCCACCGAGCAGGGGTGGACCGGCCGGGAAATGGCCGAGCTCTTCGAACGCGCGCTCCACGCGGGGCGCCGGGTCCGTCATGAGACCACCCTGAACAAGGGGGTCACCTCTCTCTCTCGCCTCGCGATCCACGAGGCCCGGAGGACGCTCCCCCAACTGGAAAGGGCCCGGGTCGGGATCTTCGGCTCCGGACAGATGGGCGAGAAGATCCTGGGCCGTCTCCTCAAGGAGGGGGTGACCCAGATCACCGTCTCCGCGCGCACGGAGGACCGCAGGAAGGCGCTGGAGGCGAAATGGCCCGTGCGGGCCATCCCGCCGGGCGAGCTCGTGCGGCACCTGGGGCAGTTGGATGCGATCTTCTGTGCCATCGAGAGCCAGACGCCTCTCCTCGTGCTCTCTCCCGAGACGGTGCACGGACGCACCGGCCCCCTCGCTATCGTCGACCTGGGAGTTCCTTCCAACGTCCGTCGGAAGGGCCGGGTCTCCGGGGTCCGCGTGACCGACATGCGCCAACTGCGGGATGCCTCCCGGCGGATCTCCCGGGGGAAGGCCCGGTCGATCCAGGAGGCGCGAGGGATCGTCCGGGGAGAGGTCGAGCTCTTCCGCAAGAACCGGGAGGAACGGGACGTGGCCCGCTTCGCGGAGCGGCTGCTCGCCCAGGCCGAGAAGGTGGCGGGCGAGGAGCGCACGAAGGCCCGGACCCTCCTGAACGGCTCGGGGAACGTCGATGTCGTCCTCCAGAACCTCTCCTCCTCTTTGATCAAGCGGCTGCTGCTCCCCTCCATCGTCTCGCTGAAGAACCTCTCTCCCCCCGAGAGGACGAAGGCGATCGAGGTCGCCCAGCGTCTCTTCCTGACCCCGTCCTCGGAGGAGTGAGGACCCATGGGCTTCCCCGGAGTGCGGATGCGCCGGCTCCGGAGGACCCCCTGGCTCCGGGAGACCCTCCGGGAGACCCGGGTCTCCCCCCGACGTCTCTTCTTGCCCGTCTTCCTGGATCCCACGATCCCAACCCCCGCCCCGATCTCCTCGCTTCCCGGTCACTCCCGCTACCCGCCCTCCGCGCTCCCGGAGATCGCCCGACGGGCCGAGAAGGCCGAGCTCGGGGGGCTGCTCCTCTTCGGGCGTCCCCGCGAGAAGACGCGGGAGGGCGAGGGGGCCTGGGACCCGGAGGGCGCTGTGCCCCAGGCTCTCCGGATGCTGGTCGGGAAGCACTCCCTGACGCTCGTGGCGGACGTGTGTCTCTGCGCCTACACTCTCTCGGGGCACTGCGGGATCGGGGAAGGGGCGCGGATCGACAACGATGCGACGCTGCGGGCCCTCGCCTCCACGGCGGTGGCCTATGCGAAGGCCGGCGCCGACTGGGTCGCCCCCAGCGCGATGGCGGACGGCCAGGTGGGCGCCCTCCGGCGGGCCCTGGACGGGGAGGGCCTCGAGGACACGGCCATCCTGGCCTATGCGCTCAAGTCGGCGAGCGCCTTCTACGAGCCCTTCCGGGAGGCGGAGGACTCCGCTCCCCAGACCGGGGATCGCAAGCACTACCAGATGGATTACTCGAACCGACGGGAAGGGCTCCGTGAGATGGAGCTGGATGCGGCCGAGGGAGCGGATGTCCTCATGGTCAAGCCCGGCCTCACGCAACTCGATCTCCTGGCGCGGGCCCGGGAGGAATTCCACCACCCCCTCGCCGTGTACAACGTGAGCGGGGAGTACGCCATGGTCAAGGCCGCCGTGCAGAAGGGATGGATCACGGAGGATCGTATCGTGCCGGAGATCCTCACCGCGTTCCGTCGGGCGGGCGCCGACCTCATCGTGACGTACCACGCGCTCGAAGCCGCCGAATCGGGCTGGCTCGGGTAAGGCCTCCGGGGTAGGGGACCTACTCGGGGAAGTTGGAGTAGAATTCCTCGACTTCCCGTCGAAGGACGCCGCATCGTTCGAAGAGGCGGGCCGATTCCTCCTGGTGGGCCTTCGCATCCTTCGGCTGGCCGTTGGCCAGCTCCCACCGGGCCAGGAGGGCGAGCGACTTGGCCTGGTAGAACGGATGCTGGAGCTTCTCGGCCTCCCGGTACGCTTCCCGGAGGAGTTCCCCGGCGGAAGGGGCGTCTCCCTTCTTTTCCCGCAAGAGGGACTTCACCCCCAGGAGCTCGGGGGACCGGACCTGGAGCGATGCGGAGGGGTCCTTCTCGAGCTCGGCGAGCGTCTCCTCGGCCTTTGCGAGGTTTCCCGTGTGCAGCAGCCCCTCGGTCCTCAAGATGAGGTAGGTTCCGTGATGCTCGGCGTATCCCGTCTTCACTCCCAGTTCGTCCGCCTGCTTCCAGACCGAGAGCGCCTCCGTCCAGCGGCCCCGGTGGGCGAGGACCATGCCCGAGAGCCCGAGCGCGACGGACTGTCGCGTCAAGAGCCCGAACCTTCGAGAGATCTCCTGGACCTCGGCCAGCACCTTCTCCGCGGCATCCAGCTCTCCGATGAAGATGAGCGACTCGGCGGTGTTGTTGAGCGCGATGGTCCCGTTGCTCACGTCCCCGCTCTCCTTGCAGGAGTGCCACCACGCCCGCCAGAGCTCCGCCGCCTCCCGGAGGCTTCCCTGGAACCACTTGACGTTCGCCATGAGCGCGATGTGGTAGGACCTTACCCGAGCCGATTGGGTGCGTTCGGCCAGCACCCCCAGCCGGTTGAGGATCTCGGGAACCTTCTCCAGTTGCCCTGCGGAGAGGAGGTTCCAGCCCACATCGGAGAGGATGGTCGCCATGATCGCGGGAGACACTTCCTCCTCCGGCAGTCCCAGCCCCTCGATGCCGATGCCGAGGGCCCGGGGGATGTCGCCGGCGATCGCATAGAGGTAGCTGCAGCTCCGGGTCCAGATGGCGAAGTACCGGGGAGGGAGCTTGGTCCGCATCTGGGCAACGTCCTCCTGGAGTCGGTCGCGGAGCGCGGCGGCCTCGGTGGGGTTCCTCGCGGTGAGGATCGAGAGGAGAAGGATCTCGGACTTCAATTGGGACAGCCCTCCGGATCTTAGCTCGGCAAGGGACCGGGCTATCCTTTCGGCGGGTGCTGCGCCGGTTCCCGCCGCCTCGATGAGCGAGATGAGGACCTCGCACCCCTCGTCGGTCCTGCGGACCTTGTCCAACCCCGCGCCCTCGAGCAGTTCCTGGAGCCATGTGTGGAACTTCTCGACGTTGTCCAGCGAAGAGTCGTGGAGCGCGCCCTCCAGCGATTTCCGGACCCAGATCAGCGCTTGCTCTGCATGCTGGGCGTTGAGGTAGAGCCGAGCGACCTGGGCAGCGTCCTGGGGCCGGTTCTTGGCCCACCAGTCCGCCAAGAATTCCGTTCCCTTCCGTGCCTCGTCCGCGGGAGTCTCCGAGGAGACGACCTCCCAGGTAAGGAGGTTGGAGAATTCCCACTTCTCCTCGGATCCTGTGATTCGCTGGACGAAGTGCAGCGGAGTGTCGAGCCGTCGGAGCACGGAGCGTACGGATCCCTCCTCCTTAGAAAGATACTCGGAGATCGGGGCCAGTTCGAACTCTCGCCCCAACAGCGCCCCCGCCTTCAGGACCTTGAGCTCCTCCGGTCCCAGGAGCGCAAGACGACGTGCCACCACCCTTCGGAGGTTCTCCGGCAGCTCCCACCCGTGCCCTTCCTCGGTGGCGAGCACGAGGCTCCCCTTCTCCTTCACGAGGGCTCCCTGTTCTGAGAGCATCTGCATCGTTGAGATGAGGAAGTAGGGGTTTCCCTCCATCCGTTCGAGCAGTTCGGACTCCCGGAGGGAGGTGCCGAGAGGAAGCCCGGTGAAACCCTTCACGAGTTCCCGCAGGTCCTCCGGGGGGATCGCCGAGAGCGTAATCTCGCGGACCAGCCCCTCCCGCAGCATGTCCTCTCGGGTCTCGGTGAGCACCGAGATTCCCCGGTGGGAAGAGAGGGATTCGTCCTCGGAGTTGTAGGTTCCGACTAGGACGACGCCCAAATTCTGGATGTTCCGGGCCACGAACTGGAAAGCTCGGAGCGAGCTCCCATCGGCCCACTGGAGGTCGTCCAAGACAAGCAGCTGGGGGCACCGGGCGGTCTCCTTTTCCAACCGGTCCAGGAATCGGAGCATGACGGTGGCCGCCGGACCCTGGCTGAGGGCGGTGTCGCTCTCGGGCGGGCCCGGGTCCGAAGCTTCGGACTTTTCGGCGAGAACCTCTCCCAGACCCTCCAGGAGCGAGTTCTCCCGCTTCTCAAAGGAGTTCGATTTCAGGGAGATGAGGAGATGCCCCTCGGTTTCCTGGGCGACGTCCCTGAGGAACTGCAGCAGGCTGAGCACCGAGGAGAAGTTGTTCTGCCCTACGAGGTAATCGATCCCTTCGAGGCCCACCACTCTGCCGCGCCCTCCCCGGAAGTGGCTCTCGATCAACTCTCCCAGAGAGTCGATCTGTCCGGGAGGTATGTTCTCCGGGCCCTCCACACGCGAGAGCCACCGGATCGCAAGGCCCTGGGGAAGGCCGGGGTGTCGCTCTCGCAGGAGGGCCGGTCGGTCCCGCGAGATGAGGAGACTAGGTTCTGGACCCCGCAGCTGGGAGAGGATCTCCCGGAGCTTGCCTTCTTTCGGGCCCGTCACCAAAAGGACCGACGGGAGTTCCGAGGTCTCGCGAGCGAAAGATGCGGCAGGTTTCCCGACGGGTTCTTCCGAAGGGGCGCTCTTGCGGAAGATCTGGTCCCAAGGGAAGAAGGGCACGAGGGATTCCTTGAGACAGAACCCCCATCGTGCCTGGAATCCCGCTTCTGTGGCCTTTTCGGCCAGCCATCGGGAGAGGCGAGTCTTTCCGATCCCGGCCTGACCTTCCAGGAGCCAAGAGCTTCCCTCCCCTTTCCGTGCTCGCTGGAGACTATCGAGCAATGCCCGGGTTTCGTCCTTCCTATTGACGAAGGGAATGGCCAGGTTCAGCATGGCCGGAGTTAGGCTTTCGGGCACATTCCTGCCAATTCCTGAGAGGATAAAAGCCAGTCATGGATCGTGAACCGACCGATGCCAGACAGCCACACCGGTGCCCAGGGTCCGGGATTTCCTTCCCGCACAAAGTTTAATATACTACCTCTTCGTTGAAGATTTCAATATGTCGAAGCCTATAATCTCGTGGGCGACCCTTGGTGTACTGACTGTATTAGCGTCTCTGTTGCTGGCCTTCCCATTGGCCGCAGCCTCTTCCCCTCCCCCTCCTCCATCCATCCCTCCCGGATCGACGAGCGCATCCTGGGCCTATGGAAAGCAGTTCTTCTGGAATGACAGCTCGGTGACGAACCTCGCTGGGAACAACTCCAGCCTCACCTCCGGCTACAGCGAGTCCGGCCAGATCGCCCTCGGGCTTGAGGTCATCTACATCCAGACCAACACGAGCCAGGGCCAACAGGTCGAGGTCT
>JAKAYL010000075.1 GCA_021809545.1 Thermoplasmata archaeon | reverse complement strand
CTGTTCCAATAGTGGAGGGAGTGCGATCACGGCTTCTCCGGAGAAGGTGGCCTACTCGGTGGGCCTGAAGGAGTTGGCGCTCTCCTCGGGCGGTCCTGGCGGTTTGACCCGGGAACCCCTCCTGAACCGGCAGGTGGTCGTCAACTACTTCAACTTCACGAAGGACTACACGAACGCCTCGGTCCTCGCACAACTGGCCGGGCTCAACGCCGCTTTCCTGCCCGACCCCACCCTGGCCAATCTCTCCGTGTCGGCCACGGCCCTCTACGGCCCGACCAACCACTCCTTCGGAGTTTCACGCACCTGCCGCGTGGTCTTGGCCGACCTCGCATTGCCGGGCGGGGGCTTCAGCACCCCCTTCTTCGGCGTCCCCCTGGGAGAAAGGCTCTCTCCCAACCCCCCGCTCGTCCAGGAGAGTCCGCAAGGCACCACCACCTTCCCCATCACCATCCACGCCAATGCGTCCATCCCCTCCGAGCTCTTCGCCAACGCCACGGGACCTTCCCAATCCCCTCCCGCCGAATTCGTGAATACCACCTACGCCAACCTGGTCAACGCCACCCGGGACCTTGCTCCGGGAACCTACGACCTCTCGGGGAAGGTCCAGACCGGGGCGGGAGGTTCCAGCATCACGACGGCCGCCCAGCAGCTCCCGGTGTCCGGGAACACGGTCTCGGCCCCTCTCACGGTCCCCTTTTCCTGCCCTATCACGGTCGTCAATGTGAACATACGGGTGAGCGGGCTCACCGTCTCAGAGATCGGAGAGACCTCGGCTTCGGTCACCTGGACGACGAACGTGCCCACCCTCTCCGAGGTGAGCGTGGTGGAGATCGGGGTAGGTCAGGTCTACCACACGGAGCTTTCGGGCTTGGCCTCCTCCCACTCCCTCCCCCTGAACGGCCTCGACCCCTTCTCCTTCTACACGGTCAGCGTGGGGGCGATCCTCCCCTCGACCGGATGCCTTGTGGTGCAGACGAGCCCCGTGTCGGCCACGTTCCACACCCTGGCCACCTTCCCGGTCTCCGAGAAGGACCTTCCGTACGACTCCATCACGCAGGAGGGCGGGGGCGCCCTCGTCTCCTTCGACCTCCCTGAGCTCTCGACCTTTTCCTTCCAGAGCGGGTACCTCCAATACGCGGCCCCCCCGTCCCCGCCCACGAACGTCCCTCTCACGACCCTCATCCCGGTCTCCTATCAGGTCAGTCCGGAGACCTTCGTGGAGAACCTCTCCGTGCTCACTCCGGATACCCCTTACACCGTGTACGTGTATCTCAACCTGAGCATCTCGGTCAAGGGCCAGACCTACCCCCTCACCGCCACGGGGGTATGGGGATTCACCTACCTCAAGGATACCTCGGGCGACGGATTGTCGGATGCGGAGAAGAACCTCGGCTGGTATGTGAGCTACACGGCGGCGAGCGGCCGCACACAGTTCGCGCAAGAGACCGCGGACCCGTCCCGGTATTCCACGAACGGACTCGTGAGCGACTATGTGGCAAAGGAGTTCGGGCTCAACCCGAACACGATCGACACCGCCGGGAGTCATGTGCTGGACACCTGGAACATGACCTTCGACCTCGGCCCGGCCACGTCGGCCAGCCTTCCCTCCCTGGGGTTCGAGTACTGGTACGAGAACGGGACTTCGTCCTCTCCGGGACTGGACCCCTTCGCCGGGTGCGGGTCGACCACGTATGCGTGCCCCTCGCTCCGGTCGGAAGCCTCCAACATTTCCTACGGGAGCGGGGCGGACGACAGCCCGTGGGCGTCCGAGCATCTGTGGTCAGCCTCGGCCCTGCAAAAACTTCAAGCCTTGGTGTCCGATGAGCAGGTGGGATGGCTCCGGGCTGTGACGGGAACGTATGACGGGGAGCGGACGATGACCGTCTGGGGGAAGCTCTCCTGGGGGGCGAACCCGCTCGCCGCCTCCACGTACGGAGATGGCATCGTAGACGGGGCAAGGATCGATCCGCTGGGCCCGACCGACCTCCAGGTCACCATCAACTACTGGGACGCCGCCAATGTGGGCGCCGGGTACGGCGCCGGGGTCTTCGTCTGCGGACAGGAGCCGGGAGACTCGACCTGCACTCGATATGCGAGCTACACCGATCCCGAGCTCTCGGGCAGCAGCAACTCCCACCTGAGTATCGGTCAGATCGTGGTCACGTTCCCTGTCGACGGGACCCGACAATTCGCCCAGTTCAACCTCACCCTCCTCCTCAACAGCGGGACCAAGAAGACTCCCTCCTACTCCTCCGTGGTCGAGACCGGCCCGGTCACCGCCGACCTCGCGAACCCTTCCCTGCAGACCCGACTGGTCACGGGGACCGATTCCCAGGTGAGCCCGGTCACCGGGGACATCTCCTTCTCCTGGCAGCCCGTTTCCGTCAGCGCGAAGGCGCCCACCTACCTTTGGGTCCCGGGCGACAACTCGACCCTCTCCAACCTGCCGACCGGTCTCCAGCGGTACACCGGGGAGCAAAACTTCGACCTCTTGGTGGTGAACGACACGGCCGGCCCCCACAATTTCGCTCAGGGAGTGACGGTGGGCGGGGTTCCGAACCCCGGGGACCATGGCAGCTACACGGTCTCCCTCCAGCCCGGCCTGACCAACATCCTTGTTCCCCGGGGCGCTTTCCTCTCCTCTCCCCTCGGACAGGCCCTTCTCAACGGGACCAACGAGACCCTGCCGGTTTCCCACGACCGGGGGATCCTCACTTGGACCCCCTGGGCTTGGAACGACCGGGTGGAGGGATTGCTGGGGATCACTCCCACCAGCCCGGACTACATCTCGGTCTTCTCGGGAACCTCCCAGTCGTGCTCCAGCATCAACTGTGGCGGGGTTCCCTCCAACCCCGCTCTCGAGACCTCCTGCGCGGGATGCGCCGCCCAGGCGGTCCAGTCCGTCGTCTGGGTGAACATCAGCGAGCTTGCCAGCGCCAATTTCAGCCAAGTGGGAGGACAGCAGGAGCTGACGGACCTCCTGGGAGGACTGCTTCTGAACTCGAGCGGGAACGTGACGGGGAGCCTGCGGCCCGTCACCTCGGAACTCCCCACCCTCGGACTCTCTCGTCAGGTGATGGGGGCACTGGCGAACGTGGCGTTGCCGAACGACGGGGGATACCCGGCGCCACCGGCGAACGCCCCGGCCCCGCCCAAGGAGGAGCAGTGGTGGCAGGTGCCGGGAACGGTGCTGTGGAATGCGGTGAGCGGGGTCGTCGGCCTGGTCTCGGTGGCGTGGGATGCGACGGCCGCGGCGGCGGAGTACCTGGCCAACGCCGCCGGGGTTCTGCTCACCGATCTGGGGATCACGGCGCTGGCGGACCAGGCGGTGGCCGCACTGAAGACGGTCGCGAGCGCGATGGAGGCGGCGTTGCAGGCGCTGCTGGCGTTCATCAAGACCGTGATACAGAAACTCTTGTCAGCAGTGATTGCTCCGCTTGCATTGGGACTGAAAACCGAGGTTCAGGGACTGCAGAACACCATTGACACTTGGGCCCAGAACATTGACACCGACTACTCTCTGAACAGCGTCACCTCTCCATCGGCCGCGGGAAACGAGGTCATGGTGGCCGCACTTGCCCTTGGTGCTACAATGGCCATCCTTCTGCAAATTGCAGTCGGTGTGGCCGTAAGTGTCTCTCTTGGTGCGGGGCTGTTGATCGGAATCTTGATTACGGTCGTCATTGACGCCATGTCCCAGGCAGGGGGATTCATGTCCAAACCAGGGAGCGGGCCACTCTCCACAGTGGAGGGCATTATCACAGGGGCAGCTTCTACCAGTCTGAGGGCAATCGTCAGTCTTGTAGAAGACGCATTCAATGCAACTCAGAACGGACTGAAGAGCACCGATATCCAGCCGTTCGGTGATCCTCCTGCAGGCAATCCCCCTGACCTCTTCGGCATACTTGCCGCGGTGATAACAGAAGGAGGTATTACATTCGCATTCATGTCGGCCGGATTCGCCTCTAGGCTCTCTGGGAACGCCTACGGAGTGGCGGAAGCAGGGATGTTCGCCGCATTTGCCGGTTTGGTCTATGGCATGGCTGTGGTGCTTCTCGAGCTGGTTACCCCCACCACGTGCAATGCGTCGGATGTGGGCAAGTACAACGGACTTCAAATCGCCGACTTGACAGGCATGGCATTTTCAGGTGTGGGAGAAGGATTAGCAATCTACGGGGCGTTCAGCGTCAGTGATCCTGATACAAGACTGGCGAGTTTGACTGCGGCAGCCTTTGGAGCGGGTGCGTTGATCTTTGGTGCTGGAAGCGTCGCGCAACTGCATGCAGAATGTGCAGGAGCCTGAACCAGAATGTCCGTGAAGTCCCAAGGGACTGTTGTGCGAATGCACATCGGCGACTTTGTAAGAACCCTAGTATTGCCGGCGTTGATATTCACAGGGGTCTTGGAACTGGTACTTAACGGTCTGCTCAATCTCGGGAGGACGCACGAGCTGGGCAATTGGCTTCTGGTTGTGGTAGGACCCATTATCCCAGCCATTCTTGGTATAACATTTCTCATTGTCCTGCTCACTGCCACAGTCTATGAGATCCGGGTGAGCTCGGAAGGGGTTAGGTTCCGATACTTACTCTCGCGACCATTCACTGTCAGGTGGGATCAACTCCTTCCACCAGAGTATCCCTACAAAGGCAGGGTGTCCAAGATAAGCTTCGGTGGCATCGCCTTCAATTCACTACCCACGTCGCCTGGCATCAAGAAGAACGGGTGGGGAGTGAGTGACAAAATCGGGGAGAATATGCCTCTCTGGGTTTCCAAGGGACAAGCGGTAGCAATACTGCGACACCCCAACGCGCCTGCGTGGAAGTTGAGCCTGGAAATCTGGATGAGTCTGGGAGTGGAGAGCCCACCGCAAGGGGTTGTTTCCTCGTAGTGGTACTACCCGCCCATGGCAATTCCCCTTCCACTTGTTGGTCACCCCCTCCCTGTGATCAACCCACCCGTTTCCAGGGGGGGGAACCCTGGCGGAGGGTTCTCCCGGGCGACCCTACCTGGGAAAAAGTCGCTGGTCTCGCGAACCCTTTTGCTACCCCTGGGAGACCCCCCGTTCACGGTGAAGATCGGATCCCTTTTGGTTGACAAGGGTTCCGACTTTTCCCTTTGGTCCGCGCCAGAATTTTTTTTGTGGGGTTTCTATCAAGTAGGGGAACCTCTCGTTCTTTGGGACGGTAAGGGGGCACATCCCTGGATCGACTGTCTGGACGAGCAAAACTTGAGTTCTCATGCCTTTCAAACCTACCCCTAGTGCATTCTCCCTTCGCCTGTTTCCGGCATCCGAGCGAGAATCCTCAAAGCCATATCCTCCGCTGTCTCTCCTCTCTCGGGCGGGCCTGTAGCATAGCCCGGATAATGCACCGGCCTTCTAAGCCGGCG
>JAKAYL010000026.1 GCA_021809545.1 Thermoplasmata archaeon | reverse complement strand
CTAGGGCGAAGGGGCCCAAGGAGACCTTTCCGCATTCCACAAATTCCTGCAAAAGGTATATGACGGCGGATGCGAATCCTTTACCCATGAGCGACCCCGCCGCCATCCGGAACCTCCTGAAGGAAGCCAAGACGATCGCCATCGTGGGCCTCAGCGACAAGCCCGAGCGTGACTCGAACGAGGTGGGCCGCTATCTCAAGTCCCAGGGGTACCGCATCATCCCCATCAATCCCAGCGTCCCAGAGATCCTGGGGGAGAAGAGCTACCCCTCGCTGAAGGAGGTTCCTCGGGACCTGCGCATCGACATCGTGGACGTGTTCCGGAAGAGCGACGCGGTCCCTGGGATCGTGGAGGAAGCACTGGCCCTGAACCCTCTCCCCCGGGCCGTATGGCTCCAGATCGGGGTGGTCGACGATGCCTCGGGTTCGCGGGTGACCGGGCACGGGGTCACCTTCGTGCAGAACCAGTGCATCATGGTCCAACACAAATTCCTCATGCACTGAGGCGCTCGTCGCGACGCGCCCTCGGCGCCCTCAGCCCGGATCCGCTCCCACGGACAAGGCTTGAAAGCTTCATTACGGGCCTGGGGCTCCTCCTTCCCGAGAGGGACGCTCCGGTGGCAGAGTTCGCGCCGGGTACTTTCCCCGAAGGATGATAACGGCAGTCAGGAAGAGGTCCGCGGGCATGTGGCCGCAGTATCCCGCGCTCACCCCAGCGATACTTGGTGTTCTCCTGGTGGTTCTTCTCCTCACTCCCTTCCCACTCCAGAAGGCACCGGTGGAACCCGTGGTTCGGTCGGCCTCGTCCGTGCCCGCTCCCGGGCCGGAGCGACCCGCCTCCGCCTCAGCGGATGCGGTGGGCTTCGTCTGCCTCGCCCGCGCCGCGGCCACTCCCCCCACCTCCCTGGGATGCAACGGGTATCTCCCCATCCCCTCGGCCCGGGTCTTTCTCTCCGCATGGTCGGGGCTGTCCAACTCATCCCCGGTGGCATGGCCCGCCGACCCATCCACTGTGCCCTTCACTGCTTCGAGCCTGAGCTCGGCGAACGGGAGCTTCGAACTGAACTGCTCGGGAGACCAGGGTTGGTACGTCCTCTGGACCCCCAACTCTACCAACCGGGTGGGCGGGGGGTTCCAGAGCGTCTACCTGAATGGAAGCCTCGTGAGCGCCGACCTTGTCGTCTATCCCTACCAGCCGCAGGGGAACGCGAGCTTCCTCCTTCCGGCGTACAACAACCTCACTCCCTACGCCTTCGACGCCGACTGCTACAAGTGCGGCGCCTACCATTGGGGGAACGGGGGGATCCAGATCCCCAACCTTGCCTGGACGCAGGACGGGGTCTTCTACGTGAATCTCACCGACCGTCTCGTCTTCTACTCGTTCGCGAACCGGACGGTCCGCGACATCGCCCCCTGGTGGCCCCTCTATGACAACGTCATGAATTACGCGGGGATCGAGAACACCGAGTGGCTCACCACCGACGGTTCGTGGATCTACGAGTTCGGGTGCGCCGCGCAATGCACCCCGGCCTCGATCCTTGCGCTCTACGCGGTCAACATCACGACGGGCCGGACCTTCTCGTGGAATTTCACGGGGATTACGGCCACCAACTTCACGACCAACGCCCAGATCAATCTCATCGGGATCGGCGGGAATGACTCGCTCGCCTCCCTCATCGAGGACAACGGCAACGTCGTGGGCTACGATCTGTGGACCGGACAGGAGTGGTCCCTGGGGAAGCTCACGTACTTCGAGGCGAACAACATCGAATGGGTCCCCCAGCTCGACTCGTACATCAATGTCCAGGCCCAGGGCTCGTCGCTGGACGGAATCAGTCAATGGTTGCTCCAGGGAACAGGGACGGGCCGGCACCTGACGCAGGTGGCGTCCCTTCACTACTGGACGGGCCACATGCCGATCAACGGGGAGAACTGGGGCGGCTACAACGCAACGAGCCACGAGTTCATCATCACGAGCGCCTACAATTTCACGGTCATCGGAAGCTTCGTCTTCGCGACGAGCTGGAGCGCCTACTACCGGACCTTCGTGATGTCCGGGCTCTTGCGGTCGTACGTGAGCCAGATGTATCAGGCTCCGATCGGGGAGACCGTCGTCTCCTCCGAGCACCGCTCGACGATCCTCGCGGACGGATATCTCAACGGGGCCGAGAGCACGACCTCTTTCTATAACCTCTCCCTCCACAACGACCCCTTCAACGGGGTCTACCAGGACACGAACGTCTCGACCTCGTATCACTGGTGGCAAAAGATCGGGACCGCCGGGGCAGGCTACTGGTACGGGGAGAGCGCCAACGTATTCCCGGAGGGTCTCTTCTACAACGCCTCGTACGGCCTCTCCGCGTACTCCCTGATGTGCCGCGGCCCCGCTCCGTGCACGATCGAGGGCGGGAACGGGACTCCCGTAGGGACGGTCCACTGGATCTGGCCCCTCGGGTCCCCGGAGTTCCCCTTCCCTGCCAACGCACCCCTCGCCCAGCCCACCTCCCCCGGCCCCGTCCGGAACGTCTCCTTCTCCTCGAACGGTTCCGAGCTCGACATCGCCTGGGCCCCGCCGGGCACCGGAGAGTACCCCTTGGTCAACTACACCGTGGGCTGGGGGACGACCTCCGTCCTCGACCACTGGCAGAACCTCTACCCCCAGAACTTGAGCACCGAGATCCCCGGGCTCCTTCCCGGCGAGACCATCTACGTCTCGATCTATGCTTCCAACCTCCACGGGACAGGGTCTCCCTATCCCATCGTCACTCAGATGCCCTCCGCCCGCGAGTACCCCGTCTACTTCACCGAGTCCGGGCTCCCGTCGGGCACTCCTTGGTCGGTCTCCCTCAGTGGGACCCTGGAGACGGTGACCGGGACCATCGCCACCTTCACCCTGCCGAATGGGACGTTCGGGTTCTCCGTCCCTGCCCTGTCGGGGTACTCCGCCGTCCCCAACTCGGGTTCGCTCACCGTCAAGGGAACATCCACCCGGGTGACCATCTCCTTCTTCCCCCGTGCTCCCTTGCTCTACAATCTCACCTTCACGGAGACCGGCCTTCCTCCGCGGGACAACTGGTCCGTGAGCCTCAGCGGGGTCGTGGCCTGGTCCCGGAACTCCTCGATCCTTTTCGAACGGCCCAACGGGACATACTCCTTCGCCGTGGGCCCGGAATGGGGGTACGTGGCCAGCCCCAGTTCCGGGACCACGATACTGAACGGCTCGTCCTACTCCCTCCTCCAGATCGTATTCACACCCGTTCCCGAACTCATATCGCTGGCCCTGTCCCCGAGCACGGCGAACGTTCGGACGAACACCAGCGTGACTCTCTCGGCCTTGCCCGCGTGCGCTCCCGTCGTCTGCGGGGGGAACGTGACCTATGCCTGGTCCCTCTCCGGGTCCTTGGGCACGCTCAACGCCTCCTGGGGAGCGACCGTCCGCTTCCGGGCGGGTTTCGCTCCGGGAGACGCCACGATCTCGGTCCTGGCCCGGGTCGATGGGAGCTCGGCAGCGGCCACGGGTCCGATCGTCGTGGTCTCGGCCGGGACGGTACTCTCTGCGCTCTCCGTCTCCACCCCGAGCACGGTCCTCTCGGCGGGTTCGAGCGCCCTCCTCCAGGCCACGGTCTCCTGCTCGCCCGACCCATGCCCGTCGACCCTCTCGATCGGCTGGTCGGAGAACAATACGCTCGGGACCCTCCGCCCCAACGGTCTGACGGCGATCTTCTCCTCGGTGGCCCCCTACGGCAGCACGAGCCTCACGGCGGTGGCCCGTCTGGGGAGCCAGAGCGTGGCGGGCACCGCGATCCTCCGCATGACCTCCGCGGGAACAGCCAGTATCGACGGAGTGACCTCCTCCCCCTCGCTCGCTCTCGTCTACACCGGGGGTTCTCTCGTGCTTCGGGCCCAGTCCTCGTGCATGCCCTCCCCTTGCGGTCCCGGTGTGCAGTACTCCTGGGTCCTCAACAATTCCCTTGGCCACCTGAATTCGAGCCAAGGGAGCTCCGTGCGCTTCCTTGCCGGTCCCCAGGTCGGGCTGCTCCTCGCAGAGGTCGAGGCCCGACTGGGTACCTCGAGCCAGGTGAACGTGGTCACGCTCAAGCTCCTCAACCAGAGCACCATCGTCACCCCGATCGGCCCGGGGGGACTCTTTGGCCTCCCGGTAGCCTCTGGTGAGGGCCTCGTCTTGGGGGTCTTGATCCTCGCAACCACCCTCTCCGTGCTCTCGATCGTTCGGAAAAGACACACCCGGCCAGGGTGACCGAGGGGTGCGCACAGCCCCGTCCGGTACGTGCGATGCGCGTTCCGGTTCAGCGAAATGGCCCTTTGCGCCGGCATTCGACCACGGGTGCGGAGGGACAAGGCCCGGTCGGGATTCTGTGGGGTGGCGACCCTTGGGCCACTCCGCACGGAGGGTGGAAACCCGGCATCGGAGAATACCTTTCTTCCCGGGTTGTTCCGCGCCGCGCTGCCGCGACATTAACTACTCTCCCGCGCCTATTCCCTCGGGCTCATGGAATACCAAGCACTTTCCCGCGAGGAGGAGCGTGTGATCCTCCGCAAGGGCACGGAGCGGCCGTTCACGGGAGAGTACGTGGACCATTTTGCGAAGGGCACCTACCTATGCAAACGCTGCGGGACGCCCCTCTATCGTTCCACCGACAAGTTTCCCTCGAGCTGTGGCTGGCCCTCCTTCGACGACGAGATCCCGGAAGCGGTCCGCCGCCTCCCGGACCCGGACGGGGAGAGGGTGGAGATACAGTGTGCGAAGTGCGGGGCCCACCTCGGGCACGTCTTCGAGGGGGAAGAGCTCACCGACAAGAACGTCCGGCATTGCGTGAACTCGATATCCCTCGTCTTTGTCCCCGGCTGACCGGTCACCCGTCGGAAAACAGGGAGGGCGTCTTGGGCTCTGAGATAAATACTTCACAGAGTACGACGTTTTCAGCGTTGCGTGGAAGTTCCTTCCACGAAGGCAAGAAGATGGCCACTCAAGGGCGGACCGAGGTAGGGGGAAATCTCTCATGAAAGCCTATGTGAAGACCAGCCGGGCGCCCGGGGGAGAGTTGCGGGAGGTTCCCGAACCCAAGCCCGCGGACGATCAGGTCAAGGTCCGGGTCACCGCCTCCTCCATCTGCGGTACGGACCTCCATATCTGGGACTGGAACGAGTGGGCCCAGGGGCGCATCCAGCGCCTCCCGCTCGTCTTGGGGCACGAGCTGAGCGGGGAGGTCATCGAGGTGGGAAGGTCCGTCCGGGGCCTTTCGGTCGGGGACCACGTCTCCGCCGAGACGCACATCGCGGACGGAACCTGCTTCCAGTGCCGGACCGGACGGATGCACATCTGCGAGAACGTCAAGGTCCTGGGGGTCGACACCGACGGCGTCTTCGCGGAGTACGCGGTGCTCCCTGAGGTGAACGCGTGGAGGAACGATCCCTCGCTTGACCCTTCCCTCGCCTCCATCCAGGAGCCGCTGGGCAATGCCGTTCACTGCTTCCTTCCCGAGGACACTGTGGAGGACCTGGCCGGAAGGACGGTCCTCATCACGGGCTGCGGACCGATCGGGCTCGCAGCCATCCTCGTCGCGAAGGCGCTCGGGGCCGGCACCGTGATCGCGACCGAGGTGAGCCCCCTGCGCATCGAGCTGGCCAAGAAGTTGGGAGCGGACCATGTGTTCAACCCCAAGGCCATGGGCCCGGGGATCATCCAAGCCATCCGGGAGGCTACCGGGGGTATGGGGTCCGACCTCTCTCTCGAGATGTCCGGCCATCCCGACTCCCTCCGATTGGCCTTCGATGCGCTCCGACCGGGGGGGCGGGTCTCCCTACTCGGACTCTTCGACGGGAACGTTTCCCTCAACTTCGACAACTCGATCATTTTCAAGGCAGCCCGGGTCCACGGGATCTTCGGCCGCCGCATGTTCGACACCTGGTACACCGTCAAGGGCCTGCTCGCGAATCCCACCTTCCGGGACAAGGTCTCCCAGATCATCACCCACCGGGTGCCCATCGGGGAACTCCCCCGGGCCATGGAGATCCTCCACTCCGGGCAAGCGGCGAAGATCTCGCTCCAGCCCAAGTGGTAGCCCCGAGATCCTCCGTCCGCCAAACCTAAGAGTACGATGCCCTCCGGAAGGGGGAGGACGAAGACGATGGAACGAGACCCGGTGTCCTTCCTGCGGGGGGAATACGATCAGCTGGTGAGTGCGGAGCTCGACTGGAAGCTGCGGACCCTCTACGGTCCCAGCCAGCCCTGGTGCAACGTGGAAGGGAAGCGTCTGCTCATGTTCTGCTCGAACAACTATCTGGGTCTCAGCACCCATCCCAAGCTGAAGGAGGCCGCCATCGAGGCGGTGCGGACCCACGGGGTCGGCTCCGGCTCAGTCCGTCCGATCGCCGGCACCATGGACCTCCACCTGCAGCTCGAGGAGCGGCTCGCACGGTTCAAGCAAGCGGAGGCCTCCCTCGTCTACCAGACGGGCTTCGCCACCAATTCGGGCCTCATCCCGCAATTGGCCGGGGAGGGGGACCTCATCATCTCCGACGAGCTCAACCACGGCAGCATCATCGACGGCGTCCGCCTCTCCAAAGGCGACAAGGCCGTTTACCGTCACGGGGACCCCGCGGACCTCGAGCGTGTGCTCGGTGAGGCGGAGAAGCACGCTCCGTCCTACCGGAGGATCCTCATCATCACGGACGGGGTCTTCTCCATGGACGGGGACATCGCCCCCCTCGACCGGATCGCGGCCCTCGGCCGGGCGCACGGTGCGATGGTCTACGTTGACGATGCCCACGGAGAGGGAGTTCTCGGGGAGGGGGGCCGAGGGATCGTCTCCCACTTCCACCTTTCCCGGAAGGACGTGCACGTCGAGATGGGCACCTTCTCAAAGGCCTTCGGGGTCGTCGGGGGACACATCTCCGGGTCCCGGGACCTCGTCAACTTCGCCTACAACAAGTCGCGCACCTGGCTCCTGAGCGGTTCCCACCCTCCTGCGGTCGTCGCCGCCTGCATCGCCGCCATCGAGGTCCTGGAGAAGGAACCCCAGCACGTGCGCCGGCTGTGGGAGAACACGACCCGGTTCAAGAAGGCCATGGCAGGGGCCGGCTTCGACATCGGCCACAGCGAGACCCCGATCACCCCGGTCATCGTGGGGGAGAGCCGGCGGGCGAAACAGCTCAGCGATCGCCTCTTCGAACTCGGGGTCTTCGCCCTCCCGATCATCTTCCCGATGGTCGCGAAGGACCGGGCCCGGATCCGGACCATCATGAACGCAGCGATGACCGACGAGGACGTCGGGTTCGCCATCGACGCCTTCACCAAGGCGGGACGCGAGCTCAAGATCCTCTGAGGGGGTCTGGGAAAGGGGTTGGGCCCCCCCTGGGGGCCCGGCCGGCGCTCAGTGGTAGAATTCCGAGACCTCGGTGATGGTCCGCTGGGTGGGGACGCCCAACTGGACA
Source organism: Thermoplasmata archaeon (assembly GCA_021809545.1). Lineage (GTDB taxonomy): Archaea > Thermoplasmatota > Thermoplasmata > Lutacidiplasmatales > UBA184 > JAJYEA01. Next base: position 17,973 of record JAKAYL010000026.1, on the reverse strand, counting down.
TAGAGGTCCTCGAGGGCCTTGGCGCTGGGAGCTTCCCAGACGCAGCGGGCCAAGGTCTTTCCACCGACCGCATAGATCTCGTGCGGGTGGAATCCCGCGGGGACCTTCCCGGCCTTGATGAGCGCGACCGCTCCTTGGACCTTCTCCACGACCTTGTTCGTCTCGTTCGGCTGCCACCTGTGTTCGACTTCGTAAGTTGTCATCTGCTTCGACCTCGAACGGTATCGAAGTCGCAATGTTATATACTTGGGACTATTGCCATAGCAATGACCTTCTGAAGGGCGAGAGGGAATTGTGCAGATTGTCACGCTGAAAGTTGGGCACGAATGTCCGTTCTCTGCACCAATCCTCGCCCACCCGGGGTCCGCCGGGACCCACTATTGCCACCGGGGAAAGTCCGCCCTTGTCGAAGTCCATTCCGAGCGGACCGAGGATCTCCAGGAGATCCTGGCGGAATACGCCACGTTCGGAGGGGAGGCGGTCCTGCCGCCCGGGAAGGAGGGCCTGAGCGCCATCGTGAGCTTCCCGGAATGCGCGTGCTGCCTTCGGGGGCGCGTCATCCCCACGATCGAGGCAACGGGCAGCTTCTACCTCCCTCCTACCGGCTACCGGGAGGGGGGAGAGATCTACCAGTTCGCGCTCCGGGAACTCGCCGCCGGGCCTAGGATCCTCTCCTCCCTCGAGGTGGGAGTGGAGGTCCTCAGTGTCGGCTCCAGCCCGGTCACCGTCTTGGGGCCGAGCGGGGACCTCTTGGTTCCGGCCTCCTCCTTCTTTCGCGGAGTGACCTCGCGTCAGATCGAGGCGATCCGGGCGGCCGCGCTCCAGGGCTACTACCGCATCCCGCGGGGAGCCACCTCCACCCGGATCGCGAAGTCGCTCGGCATTTCCCGGGAGGCCTACGAAAGCCTGCTGCGGAAGGCCGAGAACCGCATCGTGCTCTCTTCCCTGCTCTATCTTCCCGTGACCGGGATGGGAGCAGCCGAGACCCGCGGATCCCCCGCGCCCCAGCGAAGGGCCCGGAAGGAACGCTGAGGCTCCTTAGCGTGTCCTTCGGGTCGCCGGTTCGGTGAGGACGAAGCGCCGCAGCCGGGGGTCCACCGAGAGTTTGACCCCCAGCGGAAGGATCCACTGGGGGTCCGTGTGGCCGAAATCGAGGTTCGTGACCACGGGAAGGTCCCCCTGGTGGAATTCGTTCGTGAGGACCTCTAGGATCGTCGAGTCGAGTTCCGTCTTCTGTTGGGGAGTGTAGCCCCGGGCCCGGCCGAAGAGGAGTCCGGCCACCTGATCGAAAACTCCCTGGACCCCGTAGTTGCGAAGCCATCGCCGGACCTCTTTGAGGGAGGGCACCTCCTCGCTCGTCTCGAGAAAGAGGACCTTCCCCTTCCAGAAGTCCTTCTCGGGCCAGAATTCGGTCCCCTTCAGGAACTCCAGCACCTCGAGACACCCCCCGAAGAGAGGGCCCTCGAACGCCTGCTTCCCTCGTACCCAGTGCGGACCCTCGTTCTCGCTCAGCTGGTTGACCTTCCCCAGATTCGTTTTCACGGACCAGTCTGGGTACCCCTCCGAGTAATGGGCGAAGGGGTAGAGTTCGATCGGAGACGCCGCATCGAAGAGGAGGGATCGCGTGAGATCGAGGAAAGGGGGAGGAAACTTCTCCATCTGGGCCCAGCCCGCGAGGAGCGAGGGGCCGTTGAATGTCACGAGCCCCTGGAGATTTCCCCAGGTCGTGAGGGTGGAGGTGTCCGAGAATCCCATCAGGATCTTCGGGTGCTTCCGGAACAACGAGCGATCAAGGTGGGGCAGGACGCGGACCGAGTCATCCCCTCCGATGGTGGCGAAGACCGCCGTGGTCTCAGGATCCTCGAACGCCTGCTCGAGGTCTGCGGCCCGCGCCTCGGGGTGGCGTTCCAGGAACTTCGGTTTCGAGCGGGTATGGGGCAGCTCCTTGATCGAGAGCCCGAGGTGGACCTTGAGGTTCCGTTCCGCCCGTTCGAGCAGCCAGGGGAAGGCGGACGCGGCTCCGGAGGAAGGGGACACGACCGAGACGGTATCCCCGGCAGCGAGGGCGGCGGGTCGGACGAGGGCCATCGGTACCTCTCGAAAGGAACGCAAGTTATAACGGGAAGGGGGCCGGGACGGACCCTGCCTCTGAAAGCTTATTTCTCCTCAGCGGTGGGGGGATTCGTCCCTAGGGGTGAAACTTCGATTGGTAGGATTGGAGCCGGTGAAGGCCTGGCATCCGAACCCCTCCGGTTTCCGTCCTAGCGAACTCGTCTCTCCTGTTTACGATACCCTCGGCCTCGAAGAACACCAGAAGCTGGACCGTCTTCCCTACAACGCCGCCACTTTCACCTCCCGACGCAGCGACCTGAGCGGCCCCGATTTCTTGAGGGCCGCCGCGGAGAGCCTTGAGCGGGCGCTCGCGGCTCGAGCGTACGTCCAGGACCCTTCCGAGGGATTCTACGTGTATGCGATCGAGTACCGGCCCGAGGAGGACATCCTGGAGGCGATCGCTCCCGGGGAGCGCCGCCCCGGCTACATGCTGCTCGGGCTCGTGGGCTCGCTCTCCATGGACCGTCCGGAAGAGATCGCCCTCCACGAGCGCACCTTCTCGGACCGGGTCGAGGAGAGGGTCAGTCTCACCCAAGTGACCGGCAAGCACTTCGCCCCGGTGATGGCCGGCTACACCCTGGAAAGCCACGCCATCAACGACCGGATCGAGGAGATCCTGGGAGTCGACCGGCGGAACCTCTCCTTCCGTCCCAAGGTCCCTCCCCTGGTGGAGGCGCAGGTGAACGGCAGCACGCACCGGCTCTGGCAGATCTCCGACCCGTCCACTGTTCGGGAGCTGCGGGGTCTTCTCGCCGACCGGCGCCTGGTCATCCTGGACGGCCACCACCGTTTCACGGCCTTCACCCGGCTGCGGGAGCGGGGTCGCAAAGTACGCCCTCTCACGATGCTCGTCGAAGCCCACGACCGGGCCCTGCTGCTCCTTCCCTGGCACCGCGTCGTTCCGCCGACCCAGGCTCCGAGCGGTCGCATCCTCGAGGGGCTCCGGGCCCGTTTCCCTTCCGTCACGAGAGGTGGGGAGAACCTGACGATCCCCGGGATCATGGAGACGCTCCGGGAGCTCAGGGCGCGCCAAAAGACGGGTTTTGTGGTGTGGGAGCACGGCTCGTCCCATCTCGTAGAGGGGTCTCCGCTCAACTCGGAGGGCGACGACTACCGAATGCTGCACGAGTTCCTGGAAGGGGATCTCCACCTCGATCCCGGAGCCTTCTCCTTCGTCCGTTCCCCGGGCCGGGCCCTGTCGGAAGCGAAGGGGAACGACGGGACCGCGTTCCTACTGCCGCCCCTCTCGATGGAGGGGGTCGAGAAAGAGGCGTTCTCGGGCCATTTCATGGCGCAGAAATCGACGATGTTCCTGCCGAAGGTGGCGGAGGGACTGATCTTCGCCCCTGCGGACGAGCCGCAGTCCCAAGCCTCTCCCGATCACACCCGCACGTAGTCGAGGCCGATCTCGCCTAACCGGGCCAGGATCGGTTTTCTCGTCTCGGAGGAGAGGCTCTTCCACTCGATGACCGCGACCTCCGGACGGGGAGAGGACCGAGTGGCCGCTTTTTCCAGCATATCGATCTCTCGCACGTAGTGCTTGGACATCATGTGGGCGAAGGCGTACTTTCCTTCGAGGGCCAGCCGTGCGAACTTTGACTCGTAATGCAGCCCTCCGATGCCCAGGGCCACCTTCTCGTACGGCGCTTCCTTCGTGAGGGAGGCGTGGACCGAACCCGCAAGGATGGCGAGCAGACGGCGGTCCGTCCAGGTGCTCTCGTTCCCTCCCACCTCGGCGTAGAACGACGGGGTGTTCAGGAAGGGGCCATGGTGGGTCGCTTCGTAGGTCACCTGGAGCCCGTTCGTGTCCGCCTCCGAGAGCGCCCGGAGGGTTCGCAGCATGGCGACAGGGGCCGCCGTGGCAAGGTCCTTCGGACGACCCCCGAGCCGGGCCTCGGTCGACCAGTTCCCCATCGGGTGCACGGTGAAGGCGGGCACGCTTTGGGCGCTGCTGTGCCGGCTCAGCACGATGAGGAGATCCGCCCCGAGCTCGTCGAGGTGGTCAGCGTACAGGTGATGCCTGGGAAGCTCAAACAGGTCGAGATCCCCGTGCCGGAAGTGCCGGTTTCCCGCGGCGGGCTCGACCTCCTCGAACGGGACGATCTCCTTCAGGGCCCGGGCCGCGCCCGCCGAGACGATATCCTCCGGGGAATAGACAATGGCCGGCACCGTACCTTGGATCTCCTCGAAGTGACGAGAGGGGTTTCCCTCATCACCCTGTCGGGTGAGCGTTCCGGGGCTTTCGCAGCACCGCAACCGACTCGCGGAGGAGGAAGCTCCTCCGTTGCCCGGAGCGCCGGGTCCTGGCGATATCCAGGGCTTCGACCTCAAATCCCACCTTGGCCGCGAGCCGGACGAAGATCGCGTCTCCGGGAACGTAGGTCCCGGCCATGAGCGAGTCTCCGTTCACCACGAGGAACGGGGCCCCCGGTTTGAGGGAACGATACACGTTCTCGAGGACCGCGACAAGGTCCCGGAAGTACTTTCCCACGATGTCCGCCATGTCCAGCCGTCGGTACGCGGCTTTCCGCTGGATGTTCCGGCGGATCCCTGTCCGGACGAGCCCGATCCACTCGTCGGAATCCACGCGAGGATCGTGCCCACCGTCCGCAACGACCGACTTCGGTATGTTGTCGCAGGCCACCATGGAGGACCGCAGGTCGCGGAGGGAGGAGTAGGAGTCGATCATGTCGAGCCAGGCCATTTCGACCTTGTAGTTGGTGGGATAGTCCATGCCGTTCACGTAGGGGGGGCTCGTGACGACGAGATCCACGCTCTCCTCCTCCAGAGGAACCTGGCCCGAGTTTCCCTGCACGATGCGCAGCGGGGGCCCCCAGCGGGCACGCTGGGATTGGAGCGTTCTAAGGTCCGCGCACATTCTCTCGACGGCCTCCGGGAGCAGGCGGTAAGGGAGTTCCGGCGGGATTGTTCCCTTCTTTGCGTAGCCTAGGCAGGGAGAGCGCTTGAGGTGGCTCGACTCGATGAGGATACCTGCGAAGGCAAGCTTCAGCAGGTCGCGGACAGGCCCGGCGGGCTCCGCCCAGATGTTCTCCTTGATCCGGAGCAAGGATTCGAGGATCCCAGGGGAAAACTGGTTGCCGGTCTTTCTCAGGAAGGGTCGAGGTAGGTCGGAAGGCCGGCGATCGCCAACGACGCGCTCGGCCGCTGCCCGGAGTCGTTCCGGACGTGTCTCCCAACGCCCCTTCGCGTTGGAGACGAAGGCGGCGACGGGCAGTAGGTCGATCCCGATCCCCTGAGCTCCGAAAGTCCGGGCCACCACGGGCACGGTCCCGCTCCCGCAGAACGGGTCGAGGACCACGGAGCCCTTCCCGATGCCGTAACGTTGCAGCGCCTCCGTGGCGAAACCGGCGGAGAACCCCTGCACGTAGGGCCACCAACGGTGGACCGGAAGTCGATCGTTGGAACGGAACTGGACGTCGACCCCGTACGTCCCGATCCGGAGCGCGTACTCCTTCTCGAACTCCTTCCGGAACCAGGCGGAGGAGCCACGTTCCGAGTCGGGAGTAGAGAGGTCTGCGTGGGTGCGCGATATCCAGAGGGAACGGCCCACCTGGGCAATGGAGCCCGTGGTGGAAAGCTGATCGAGCATCACTCCGACCCGGGACTCCCCGAGGCCCGTGAGCGAGGCGATCTGCTTGCGGGTGATCCCCATGAGACCGGAACGCTCGATGGTCGCGAGGACCAGGGAGGTACCGGAGTAATCATCCCTTCCCGGTCGAAGCATCGTCAGGGGATTCCGGGGACGACTTTAACTTCGACGGTGGAGATCGGGAGTCTGCTCGCTCCTCGAGGGTTCCTTCGAGGATTCCTGCCCCGGCGTCTCCGCTGGGCGGATCTCCGAGAAGCGGGACCATCCGGGCCACCACCGCTCGATCAGCGAGTCCAGGCTCCATTGGCTGGTCCCGTAGGTCGCATTGATGACGAGCAGCATGAGGAAGACCATCGCGTAGACGACTCCCGTGCCTATGTCGGTGGAGCCCGGGCCGTACGGGCCACCGAAGCCTTCGGGAACGGCCCAGATGAGAAGGCTGAGCGCCACGCCCCCGAGATACGCGATCTTGCGCATGAATCCGGCGATGAGTGTGAACGCGAGCGCCAGTTCGAGCGCTCCCGTCCCATAGACCCACAGGGTGGGGTTGGCATTCACCTGCGCCTGCCAGAAGGTGAACCATCCCGCGAGCCATGCCGGTTGGCCCTGGGCTGCGTCCGAGACCATCCCCGGGAACGCGTCCACCAGCCCCGGTTGGAACTTGAGGGCCCCGTCGATCCCCCAGATGACCCCGAAGAGCACGCGGAGCAGGACCTTCAGGGAAGCGGTGTTCCGCAGCCACCAGGAGTTGGCCGTGGCGGTATCAGGCAATATCGGGGAGGACATGCACTAGGAATAGTCCTCTAAGGTAAAGTCCTTTCTGGGGGATTGACTTCCCGTCCGCAGGAACAATCCCTTCCATGGGAGAGTGCGACTTCAGGTCCTCCGACCGTAGGTGGTTCAACTTTGGGGTCCTGGGCGCCGGGATGGCACGAAGCTTTAAGGGTCCGGACTTCTGGGGACGCAGAGATGCAGGGGTGGCCCAGCATGGTCAAAGGCGCTAGGTTGAGGTCCTAGTCTCGTAGGAGTTCGTGAGTTCAAATCTCACCCCCTGCATACTCCCCCCAAGTTCAAACGCCCTACTCGCATAGCCCTCGACATTCCCAAGAAGATCCCCAAAACCGGCCCCGATCAGACGGACTCCGGGACACCCCACGAAGTTCCGCAATGAGCCGTAGTTGAAGACATAGCGAGAAGCCACATGAGTCCGGACCCAGCTGTCGATAGTGGAACTTCGGTTGTTAGGGCCTTTGGCGGAGCGTATGGCAGTCTTCGCTCCACAACGTGCGGAGTCAACCCTGATGGATACTGACCGGTGGCGAGACGATGAACGTCGGGTCCGTTCAGCACGAGTTTGCCGTTCTATCGAACTTATAGATGGCCAGGATGGGTGGAGAGTTCCAAATCTCCATCACGTGTGGTTGTTGCGCGGGCCACCCACGTTACGCTACACTTTTGCCTTAGAAAGGGGATTACTCGTGGAGATGCCTCATGCCCTTGGCGCTGGTGAAAAAGTTGCGAAGCGCCGTGCTGTTAAGTTTGCCTCCGAGCAGACTATATAATGCCCCTAGGGCACTCTATGTTTGTATAGATGTCAAAAGCAGAACCTTGGTGGATTGCTTCTCTCGCAATCTTTTCCACATCTCTCCTCATGATCTCAATGCCAGCCTACCCGCTCAACCTTGGTTCTTACGAGGCAGGAAACGCCCCGCCCGCCTTTGTGGCGGAACCTCATCACCAATCCATCCCACCGCCCGAGAACGAGCAACCGAGGACGAGCATCGACTCCGTTGCGAACACGCTTGACCTCATCGACAACAAATTGCTACCGGCAAACTACCAAGGACCCACCTTTTGTGGTAAACCTCTCCAGATAGCTCGGGATCCGCTCACGGGTGAACTCTTTGTTACCTGCACCGAGTCGAGTGCCGTGTTGGTTGTGAATGCCACATCGGGTAATGTAACCGACCTGATCACCGCGGGCGGCGGACCCTTTGGAATAGCGTACGCCTCCCGATCGAACCAATTCTTTGTAACGAACTCTTTGTCGAATGACGTCAGCGTGATCTCTGCGGTGAACGACTCCGTCGTGGCGAACATTTCTGTCGGTGTCTTTCCGTCGGGAATCGTCTATGATCCGGACAACAGTGACCTGTATGTCTCAAATTACGTCTCGAATACCGTTTCCGTGATAGCTGCGGCGACAGACTCCGTCACCGCTACCATACCTGCGGGCAATTGGTCCACTGCGATAGGTTTCGACCCCGTAAACCGAGAGGTCTTGCTGGGCGGGAGGGATTCGATGAGCTACATCAACACCACTTCGAACACGGTCGTTGGTGGGTTCAATGGTGGGGGGGCATTCGCAGCCTTTTGCTATGACGGCTCAACCCAACAGGTGTATGTCACCGATAGCATCTTGAACCAAGTGGATGTTTTGAACGCATCCACGGGCCAAGAAATTGCCTCCATATCTGTGGGAACAGATCCGACCAGCATCGCATGTGATGGCGCGGATGGAACCATATATGTGGCGAACACCGCGGATGCCCGGTGGCCTCAGAATAACGTAAGCGCGATCTCAGACCGGACGGACGTCGTTATCGCACAGCTTCCCGTCCAAGGCGTCCCGTTTGGAGGCTACTATGACCAAGTTAGCGGACGAGTCTTCTTTACCATCGACTATGAATTGGGCCCCCAGATTTTCCACGGTTCGGAGATCGATGTCGTTGACCCGCGGACCCAGGCTGTGATTAACGGGATTGACCTCCTCGTCTCTCCCACTTCCATTTGTGTCGACAGCTCCAGTGGAGACTCGTACATCGCAAGTCCAGGGTTTCCCATGGGACGCGTGTTCGTCATTTCTCATCTGTCGGGAGAGGTCGTGGCGTCCATACCTCTCAACCTGAACATGTCCTCCATGTTTGGGAGTTTCGGAGAGATGACGTACGATGTCCAGAATGGAGACATCTATGTGAGCGCCAACAGTCAGGTCGCCGTCATCGACCCGAAGACGAACTCTGTCCTCACGAGCATCCCCATTTCGTCACCGGAATCAATGACGTACGACAGTCACAGTGGGAACGTGTATGTTGGTTCCTCGATCCCGGGAGAACTGGACGTCATAAATGGGACCACGAACCGAGTGGAGACCACCATCCCGGTTGGACACGACATAGAGGGTCTGGACTACGCGTCAGGAATTGACCAGATTTACGCGGCGGACCTGTCCACAAATCACCTCACGGTGGTATCGGGCGAGACCAACAGGATCTTGGCCAACCTGACCATCGGGACTCAGGCGTCAGGTGTTCTGTTCGATTCTGTTTCTTACGATTCTGGGACGGGCACCGTGTATGTGGCCGACGGTCCCTACGTGCAAAGAGTGAATGCGGTCACCGATGGCATGGAGAGCCCGGAGGCAATGCCCTCCGGCACCGATGCCGAGACACTGGCATTCAACCCCACCAATGGAGAAGTACTCGTGGAGGGAAGTACCTTCCCGGTTGTCGGCCAGGTGCAGCCTGGTAGCATCACTGTTCTCTCGGGCGGAAACCTGCTTGGGACGTTCCCAGTGGGGATCAATCCCGCAGGAATCACATACAACTCTGTCACGAACACTCTGATGTCCGTCAACGAGTTCAGCGGCACCGTCTCTCTCATCTTGCCTTCTTCATCGATACCAACGCTCACTTCCATCACCGTGACCCCCCCCACAGCCATCCTCTCGACGGGTGGGACCGAGAACTTTTCAGCGACCCCTGTGTGCGGCAACAATGGGTGTCCCCAGGGCACCCTGTACTCGTGGGCCCTAAACAACACGCTGGGAGGATCGTTCGCTCAGAGCCCATCCAGTACTGCCGAGCCGGTCTCATTTACGGCGGGAAACTCCGCTGGGAGCATCGAGATAGTTGTCAACGCAACTTTGAACGGAGGGACGGTCATGAGCTCGCCGATAATTGTGAACATCACGGACTCAAGGATTGTTCGAGTGACAATCACCCCTGGTGCTCCTTACACCACTCCTGGATCAAACATTCAGTTTACTGTCACCCCGGTCTGCTCCCCCTCTCCGTGTTCGAGCGCGTGGGTTACGTACCGATGGACACTGAACAACTCGATCGGCAGCCTCACCGCTCAAGGTTCCGCTCAAACCGTGTTTGTCGCAGGGGGGCAGCCCGGTCGGTCTCTCTTGAGAGTTGTCGGAAACTACTTGGGGCTGTCTGTAAGCAATTCCACCACGATACTGGTGAAAAACAATTCTAACTGGGCAGCGCCCTTCGGTCCATCCGTCATAGATGGGGTCATTGTGGGAGGTCTGGTTGCGGCGGTTGCAGTTGGGTTCTGGGTGAAGCGGATACGACGCCACCGCCAGTCGGATGATACAGAGGAGTCTCCAGAGCAACGTCATCCTGTTGGATGACTTCGGGCTACGCCGGGCATCGGATCTCCCACCATACAAATCAGACGTGTTGCCCGTCTCGGCAGCCACGGGGGGTGTATCCGCGGTCCCGAGGTCAGGTCATTCACCTGACTTTGTTCCCTGACCGCAACCTATGCATTACAGCTCAGGAGAGGGGTGTTCGAAACCCTTCCTGCGGGCACCGAATTACGAGTGTGGGGAACCCCTCCGGACGAACGAGACGGACGGGACAAAATCCTTCGGGGGGGGTTGCATCAACGTGTGGTTTGGGTGAAGTGGGGTATGGCGAATTCCCGTCTCTCAGCCGTTGCCTTCCCGCTCTCGCGTATTCCACGCGTTTCTCAAGTCACTGAGGGTCTTGTTGGCATTTCGCAAAGCCACCTTGCGAATCGAACGAGTCAGAAGCAGGTACATCCATCGTGAAGAGGTACTGATCGGAACGATCCTCCAAGTCAAGTGATAAGAAAGATGTCCTTGGTTTTCCCATAGCTTCTCAGTTGTGATGCCGAAGGCGAAGGCTGTTCCCTTGGAGAACATTTGTATCTCTGCGTTGACCTCGTAAGGCTGAGCTATCCGACCATCATACCAGTACTCGCGGTTCTGCCGTTCGTACCTGTTGACGAACCGGAGACGATCGTCGGTGTGCATTACTACTGTCCGGCTTATCCCGGGAATCTTGGAATCCAAGGCTCCCCAAGGAGAATGTTCGAACAACCACTGGGATGCAAAATCTAGTGGCACTTCGAGCCGTTCCTGAACATTGATCACTGGGTCGGTTGACGCGGCCTCCCGTCTGATTTCCAGATTAGCTGTGGTGCCGGTTTGCATAGGTGTAGATGTGAGTGAGCCCGCCTCTATCCGCCTAAGGTGACGGAGTACCAATATCATCAAACAGTCCAGAAAGATGAGAGCTACCATAATGACTGGAAGGGCCCAGGCTGGTCTGCCGGTTGGCCAGATAATCGAAGCGGCAAGCATTACGAGTAATCCGCCCATCACAGCAAACGGGAGATAGATGGCGCCGATATCGAATCTCGTTGCCCATTGCTTTCTTGATGTCACAGTTCGATTGAATCCTCGGTTCTTTCGACTTCGTATTCCATGAGGGATAACGCCTCTGCCTTTCAATCTTCACATCAGGACAGCCAGTTCTCATGGGGCCGTAACCTAGGGTGACTCGCTGACGAAATCTCTGCCATCTGCGCTGTGAAAGGGCTTCCCGTAACCCTCTGCGGGGTTAGAAAATTTCGAGTAATGGGGCCCCCCCATAAACACGGGGTGGGCGGAGCCGGACCCCCTCCCCAAGAGAGTTGCTCGGTTCGGGCGGGTTGTATGACGTATGGGCGACGAACTCCTGACGCTCTTCCTACCCATGAAGTGGGAACAGGGCTAGACCTCGTGAAAACCAATATCTGCATGTAAAACTTTACGGCAAATGCCCATGTCGGGTCGCACACCTGCTACCAAACTACCCTTCCGCATGAAGCGATGGATGGACGAACTCAAGGTGTCTCAGTTTCCCGATCACCTAGCGATTCAGGTCGCCGCCACATCGGTCGAGGAACAGACCGTTCGTCTGGGCAAGATCTTTGAGGAGATGGGTTGGGTTCAGACTGGAAGAGGGACCTCTGAGGTGGACACCGAAGAAGAGAACTTGTCTCGCGAGGTTGACTTTTGGATTACTGAGGAACGCGACTTCGAGCTAGTGGAGGGCCTTGGTGAGGCGGGAAGGAAGACGCTGGTCCTGGCCGCCTACCTCGGCATGATTATGTTCGTGATCGGGTTGGTTTCCCTTTTCGTGTTCGTATCACGTCTCGTCTCCGCGTGGGACTGGGGACTGGTGGCCATCACATTGTTCGGTGCGATGCTGGGTTTGCTGGGCGCGACGATTGCGGACACGGGTACTTTTGACTCCACTCTCGCCATGATTCGCTTTGAGGGGAAGATCTCGGCGGTCCCTGCGCGAGCGGACCTCGAGACCGCGAGAGGGGATTTCACTATCCGAATTGGACTGGGACGGGTTCGGTCCTACAACAGTGTCTCAAAGGGGTCGTCACCAGGGCGACATTCCTGGGGACTGGTGGAGGGGAATAGATTTAGGGGCGAGTTGGCCGAGCTGAGAAGTAGGTGTCAGAGTTCGCTCGTGGTTTCGGATGTCCAGTTGGTCTCTGGGCCTGTCCAAGGGAAAGAGTAGACCCTGCCTGGCCGTTCGGCCTGCAAAGGAGTCAAGACCCTATGGGCGCCCGCAGCATGAAAAGTATGCTTTACCACTGTGAAATGGGTTCGTCAGTTCAGTAAATTGATTCCGGCAAGGATCCCATGTTGCGCGATCATCCAACGCAAGCCTCACGACGAGTGAGAAAGAAGGACTCGAAAATCTCCCTCTCCGCCCGGGGGGAAGGTGCTTGAAACCCTCGCGTTGAGAACTGTGAGCACTACCTCTTGCGACGACCCGGGAACCACTTGTCGTAGGTTGGGTGGTCGACAATCTCCAAGATTACGATGTGTCGTTCCTCCCCGATATGTACCACTGTGTAGAGGAGGCGCCAGAACGATGGTAGATCCTCAACGAAGAGATTTTCGGCGTCATACTCATGGCGGAAGTGCCTGGGCATGGAGTCCTTCTTGACAACTTCCCCATGCAGGAGATCGGAGAGTAGGATAGATCGGAGCGATCGCACACGCTTCGCAATCGTAGGCCCATTAGGCACACTCCCCGCCTCAAGCCTCTGAAGGGCAAAGGATGCCGCTGGAGAGAGGACGATCTCGCTCGCCTTGAGGCTCATTAGAGTCTCTGGCCCTTGAGGATGATGTCCGTCAGCCGGCTTGACGCAGGGGGAACCCAGATCAGTCCTTTGCTGCCCTCTGCAACACTACCATCTGCCCCGAGAAAAGCAATCGCGGCATTGAGACTCTGCCGGGTCGTCGAATGCCCCCATTTAGATAACAGAGTGAGGATCTGGTTCCGACTGAGAGGACCGTCAGACTCGCGTAGGGCTGTTCGGATGTACTCGATGGTTTCAAGGGTGGGATTGGCCCCCGGTCTCGAGAACTCAGTTCGGGGTGCGCGAGCAGATTGTGCCATGGGTGTATGTATACATACACTATATTTTACCATGACCCCCAAGACAGTGACCGGGGTTTGACGACTTTTCGTTCCCTTCCATGACCGAGGTTGCCTCATCGTGTGGGTCGTGCGGAATCGGGGGAGTCGAGCATCCCAAAGATTCAGGCAAAATCTCGCCCAGATTGGCGCCGGGTCCCTACGAGTTCTTCAAGAAAAAGTCCCGAAGATTCTTCAGGTAGGCGTCCATCTCCTCGTACAGGGCGGTATGTCCGCTGTGCTTGTAGGTGATGAGGCGCGAAGACGGAATGCCTCTCCGAATGGTCTCTGCGCAGCGGGGCGTGATGAAGTCGCGACGCCCGACCGTGACCAATGTAGGGACCCGAATCCTCGGCAATTCCTTCCTGACATCCCATCCCGCCAAGGTGCCGGTCGATTCGCCCAAGATGTGTTCATGGCCTACCATGGCATTCCCTATGGCAGGGTTCACGCTCTGGCGGCCCAGGAGCATGTCCAGAGGGGTAACGGCAAACCTGGAGGAGTGCCGCTGAAAGAAGTAGCCGCAGGCTCGCTGGTACTGCTTCTCCGGTCCTTTTCCCCGCAGCTCGAAGTCCTCGATAGCCGTTCTCAGGGACCTCGGCAATTCGGCTACAAGGCGGCGCACCCCATCGGCCGCCTCGCTGTCGGAGGCGTACCCGCTCCCGACGCAGAGACTCCGGAATCCGCGCGGATGCCGAAGGATCGTCTGAAGGGCCAAGGCCCCCCCAAAGCTGTACCCGAAGAGGTGGCAGCGACCCAGGTTCAGCTGGCGCCGGACCGCGTCTGCCTCATCCGCTAGAGACTCCATGGTCATTCCTGAGTAGCTTTTCGGGCGTTGGGACCGACCGCATCCGAGCTGATCGTAGATCACGACCCGGAACCCGAACTGAGCAAGGGCCGCGGTCGGCCTCACTAGGTCGCAGGCCGCGCCGGGGCCTCCATGAAGACAGAGGATCGAGCCATGCTCATCCTTTCCATAGGACTCATAGTAGAGATTATGGCCTGCCGCTTTGATCTTCCCGGACTCCAAAGAAATCGTCACGTTCTACCTCCAAAACCAAGCCAATCCGCTACGGTTTCCGCACCTGATAGCCCTTTCGCTGGAGGGACGGGAGTTGACATTGTGAGCAAGGGTAGCTCTACCCCTGTAGAGAGGGGTGATAGCAGGGTCTCGTCCGACCTGTGGATTGTTCCCACCCAGAGAGTTCCCGGGAAGGCTCTTTCGGGAAAGTATTCGCAACCCGCGCCGTGCTCGCGGGTAGAGTCCAACAGGTGGGTGCCCAGAAACCCCTATGTTCCGTTCGATGGGGGGGGGGTGTTGGTCCAGCTTACCCCCAACCGAACTCAGTGGCATCAAACGATCGCGAAGCCGGGTTCATTCTGGCTACGTGCCAGCTCCCATCGAACGGGTGAGGTCACTAGAACGGTACCATACGACCAAAACGACCGGGGGGAGCATGAGTGCCGTCGCCAAGAGTGCGTCGAGGGCAAAATTCGTCACGGTGTTGAACAGGCGGGTTCCAATGACCCAGAACTGGACCGTGGTCATCAGGTAGCCTAACGATGCTCCAGCGAGAATCTGTCCGCCCGTGTGCTTCTTCAGATACAACCGACTCCAAGCCACGGGGAGCAGAACCAGTCCGAACAGTGCCCCTGCGAGTCCAAAAGTGTAGATGAGCGCAGTTGTCGGTCCGGCCACGCCCATCGAGTGGATGCTGATTTTCCAGTAGTGATTTATAAACAGAACTGCCAAGGTGTTTGTTCCATAGCAGAACATCAGGAGGATTGCAAACACCGGGGCCGAAACAGTGACGAGGATGCCTGTTCCGACAAAGTATCCAACCGCCCCGAACAGCAGGGGACGGGTCCGTTCCTCCTTGAAATCGAACAATCTGGAAACCTTGGCGGGAAAAGCAACGGCACCTAGGACCGGTACGGCGGAACCAAAGGCTAGGCTGATCACGAGATCGACTATTCGTGCGCCATCAAGGCCCTTGGGCAGAAGAAGAATCGCTGCGAAAGAAGGGATGGCCAGCATGGGTGCGCTCGCCAAGAGTGAGGCCGCCTTCGCGGCAAGCAGTTTTGTCGGTGCTCGCTCCCTAACTTGGGAAGGACTCTCGGGGGGGATATTCTCCAAGATTCCGACGTCAACAGGTGCTTTGCGAACGATAGGGGTGGCCGACATCCAAGGAGCCCTACGACCCCTCAGACTTGGGTTCCCCTTCGGTTCCCTTCGGCTCGGTAGGTGGGTACCCTTTCTTCTCCATCTCGTCCTTCGTGGACGTATCGGGCTTCTTCGAGTTCGGCTGTGCGGAATCGCTTGACTTCTTCGACCCGGGAGCCCTAGAGCGGTCTCGCCTTCCGCTAATCCACACCACGATCAGCATTGCGGCTGCGATCGTTATAGCCGCCCCTACCAGAACGTAACCGTCGTACCCCGGCAGGCCGAGGAACCCGTTGCTTGGGTGCTTGGCCGTGACTTGGGGGGTAATATATGGCGAGATAATCGAGATGGTCCCCGTATCCAGGTTGGTGATGAGCACGGCACCGTTGGCGGGATCGATCGCTGCATTCACTGGGTCAGATCCGACAGTCAAGGAACCCACCACTTGGTTGCTGGAACCATTGATCACAGTCACTTGGTTGAATTGGGAATCACAGACATAGAGGAATCCATTCACGGGGTCATATGCAATTCCTGTTGGGTCGCCTACCACGGGAAGCGTCTCGACCAATCTGTTGGACGTTCCGTTCACGACGCTCACCGTTGCCGATCCGGAATTTGCCACGTAAAGGAACTGGTTCTCATTGTCATACGCCACGCCTTGGGGTCGCTCGCCAACCGTCACGTAACTTCCAACTTGGAAGTTGGAATCGTCGATGGCTATCAGAGAACCATTCTCGTTGGGATTATTGGATGGGGATTCCGAGGCAACGTAGTAGAACCCATTTGCTTGATCGTAGGCCGCTCCACCAATATTCACATTATTCAGGCTGGGCCAAGCAACTACGGAATTCGTGGATGTGTTGAGGATGCTCACATTGTTAACATTGGAAATGAGAATGTGTCCCCTCCCGCCGTCGGAGGTCGCACTGGAGGGCCAATCCCCGACAGAGACATTTGCGATGCTGCTCAGGCCGCTTGCGGAGAGCACGCTCACATTCGTTCCTCCGAAGTTGGTCACATAGATATTTCCCGTATGGTTGTCGTAGGCCAGTCCCTCCGGTGAGCTTCCAACTCCCGCCCAGCCAATCACCCGGTTCGTGCTCGCCTGGAACGCGACCACGTTGCCAGCATCGTAATTGCTCACAAAGAAGGTGCCGTGGGAGCTTGCGTAGGTGATTCCATAGGGGGTTGTTCCCACAACGATCACACCTGTGACGGTGTTCCTGGAGCCATTCACTACCGTGATAACATGCGATGCGAGGTTCGTGACGTATAGGTTCGAGGTCTGGCTATCAAAGGCGATCTCGACGGGATGTGCAGTTCCATTCGCGATCTGGGCGACAACACTTTTGTTGGCAGTGTCAATCACCGACACGCTTCCCTCTAAGGGGCCAAACCCGCCTTGATTCACCACATAGATGTCCCCGTTGACAGGATCGTAAACAATTCCTCGTGGGTAGCTCATGCCCCAGATTCCTCCCGCGAAGGAATCGGTGGAACCGTTGATGATGGTGACATTCCAGCCACCTGCGCCTCCCCCAAGATACCCCTCTCCCTGATTGGCCACGTAGATGTTCCCGTTCTGAGGGTCATACGCAAGTGCATCGGGAGTCTCTCCTGCAGTCACCCACTTGACCACCTGTTCCGTCGTGGAGTTCACTACCGCAACATCGTTGCTTCCGGCATTCGTCACATAGACCTGCCGATTTCCGTCATCGTAGGCAATCGCCACCGGGTTCAACGACATTCCAATCCAGTCGATGACTTGGTTTGTGGCTGTGGAGATCACGGAGACGTTGTTGGAACCATAGTTGGCGACATACAGGTTGCCTGACCGGCTATCGACGGCGATCCCCCAAGGTTCGGTTCCCACCTGGATCGAGCCAACGCTCCTTAGGG
The DNA here is from genome assembly GCA_021809545.1 of Thermoplasmata archaeon. GTDB lineage: Archaea > Thermoplasmatota > Thermoplasmata > Lutacidiplasmatales > UBA184 > JAJYEA01. The sequence goes on along the minus strand of JAKAYL010000026.1, from coordinate 659 downwards.
TTGTGGCGTCAATGATGCTGACGTTATTCGAGCCCATGTTCGTAACATACACGGACTTATCCAGGGGGTCGTAAGCGACTCCGATAGGGTGGATGCCCACGGGAATCGAATCCACTACCTTGCCGAGTGTTGGACTGACAACGCTCACGTACTGAGGGCCGCTCACCATGTCGATTCCCTGGTCAGCGACGAACAAGAGTCCGTTACTAGGATCGAAAGCGATACCTGCGGGATTGAGACCGATTCCTTGAGTCGGGACGTAGTTACCGGACAGGAGGGTACTGTTCGACAAGACCAACGTATTCACAACGGATCCCAACCCAAACGCTCCTGCCGAACTGCTCGATACGGTAAGGGGAGTCGAAGGGAGCATTGCGGGTGTGAGCCGAACAGAATGTGCTGTAGCGTCCGGAGCCCCAAGGGGCAGGGCAAGTGCGACTGTGAGGAGGATCACAGCGATCGACAAGACCTTCATGCGTACTCCTTCTACCGACCCGCTGCAGAAGAACTTTGTGTAGTGTCAAACTCTGCTCTCGTAGAGAGTAGCCGTCGGATGGCTGGTTCAAGGCGATGCCGACAGGCTGGTCTTTGTCCTTGTCCCAAGGGTAGGTACTTTACCCCGTGAGGACTGCCCAAAACCGTCCGTGAACCCGGCGAAT
>JAKAYL010000025.1 GCA_021809545.1 Thermoplasmata archaeon | reverse complement strand
CCCCTACCCAAAAGGGAGGATTTTGAATAGGGGCCTTGCCGACTCAGAGAATTTTCCCAATACAGAGGTTCTACGGCTCAGTGCAAACTGGCGAAGTCAGGTTGAGGTATGGCCTTCTGCTGCGAACTTGCTCTTTCGCATCTTAATAATGACTTGTCTAAGCACCAAGATAACGAAGAGTGAAACGATTGTCCACACAAGATAATCGGCGATGATCGCCGAAACGCTATAGGTGAATCCGCATCCGTTGAAAGGTGTCGGAGTCGAGCAAGGCGTGACGGGCTGGCTCCATGGGATAGGGGAGCCTGTTGAGTTGCCCTCGGGGGTTTGTGTGAAGAGACGGACTACACCAAGCAACAGGGCACCTAATGCAAGACTACTTCCCACCAAGATGGGCAGTGAAACAGGTTTATGCAAGTGTCCTAGAGGTGTGTGGCTCGATGGTACTGTCATCTGAATGCTCAATAGTATAGCCAAACAGAACTACTGCCACTAGCTACAACATTGTCAGATGAGCAGTCTCGATGTGGGAATTCATTCTGCCATCCGGGAGTGCCTCCGCCTTGGACATTCAAATTCCAAAAGTGTGTCCCGCCTGCCGCTGGATACTCATTACATGAGTCTACACCGTACGCTTCTAGCGTAACGTAGGCATTGACCATAGTATCCGCAGAGACTGTAATACTAAACTCAAATCCCGTATTCACATCCTCGCTAAAAATGGTCCACTCTCCGCAGCAATCTTGCTGAATGATACCTTCAATTCTATCCCCAGGATTTACCCCGTACAAGGGAGTTGATTGGGATGCCGCACAACCCGAACCCCAGACGAACCAGCTTGCAATCGACCAGTAATCTCCTCCACCATCACAACTCACCCCCCACTGAAGGACCGGCTGAACAATCTCAGACTCTCCAGAGTTCTCCTCTCCGATAAACAGAAAGATAGTTTGCCCATCCACAACAGAGGGTGCTGAAGGAACCTCCCATATTCCAGAAAAGTAACTCAGATCGTCACACCAAAAGAAACAGTCTGAGTAGTGTGCGTCTTCTACCCATCCGTTCGTGGTGGGATTTATCTGACCATTCAAACATTGGGAAGGGATGTGCGCGAGACTTCCGTTGGCAAAAAGCAAGGAACTTGTAGACAAATCGACGTTACTGACCCTGCCAAACGCGCACTCATCAGAAACACAACCTTCAGGAGTTGCCACAGAGATTCCAAGCAGGCATGACACACTTTTCATCGACATGGCAGATTTGACCCCATCCGTGGGAAAATTGGCTTGTTGCCACAACACTACCTGTGAGGTGCTCTCAGATTGTGGGATGGACTTCAACGGTTGAGGAATCCCAACATAAACCCCCCCGGAAACTGCCAATATTATCACGAGGAAGATAGACCAAACAACACCTGGCATATTCTTACTATTCACCATATCACGTCTTACGGCCGCAGTTCCGTGTACATGGTCGGTCCATATAATGGTTGTGGTGAACTATGCTCTGCTGAACTATAGTTTCAAACGACGGGTGGTCTGGCGGCCACCTTCCGTCTTTTCCATGAGCCGATGCGGGCCACCAGGTCCGGACCCTCTCCTGACCTGTACTTGGCCAGAGTTGACTGATTCTCTCCGTTAGATGGTGTAGTTGTACTCGCACCCGACTTCGCGCCGTGCCCACTTTCGACATTGGGGGGGGTCTCGATCTCCCGTGTCGGCTGCAGCTCGCTCACAGTAGCCTCGATGGTGGCCACCCGCGAGGGCCGCAGGTCCGAGATGAAGGTGGCCGGGGGGTTGCTCTCGGGCATGGGTCAGTGTATACTTCTCTTATGTCTAAGTTCGCGGGAGGGTCTTCGGATCCCCCGTAGGTCGTGGGGAGACTGAAGGCAAACGCTTCTTACCGAGCAAACGGGTTGGCCAAGACCACTCCCCCACGACCTTCACTCCTCCCTCTCCCTCATTTCCAGGGAGCCATCCCTTCCCGAGGGATGGGGACCGGAGGGGCCTGGGACACCCTTGGAGCCGCTGTTTTGTACCGGTTCGACGGGCCAGCCAAGCTTCTCCGATCCGCCCCACCACGGCCCGACCGGCGATACGAACATGTTACCGCTCTGACGGGCTATTCGAAGAGACGACGGCATGACCGTGGTTGGGGCGGGTCCTCCCAAGTCTCTCCTCCTCATCTCACTTTCGGAGGAAGAACATGGAAAGGAAAGCGGAGATAGGAGTAGGGATTGACATCGGGAAACACAAGCACACGGCCATCCTGAGGGACGGGGAGGGGCGAGACCTCTGCCCTGAGTTTCAGGGACGCGCTTGTTCCTCGGCGTGAGTTTGCTGTCCCCTAATTAGGATTAGACGACATCAGGGGGTGGCTTGCGGGCGTCTTCGTAGTGTCCCGGACCCTATGCGACGACGTTTTATAGTATGTCCCCTGTACGTGGCCATGGGCTCCCTCGAGGCCAAGACCTTCGGCAACTCCACCTACTACTATTACGTCGAGAAGCGCTGGGTCGACGGGCGCTCCCGCCGGGCCCGCACTGTCTACTTGGGGCCCGCCGAGAAGATCTTCGCAACCATGAAGGGCACCCCCGGGGTCGAGGGGGAGCCCGTGCGCGTCCGGGCCTACCCCTTCGGCGTGATCGCCAGTCTCCTCACCACCGCCAAGGAGCTGGGGTTCGTGGAGACGGTCGACTACTACGCTCACAAGCGCACCACGCCGGGGTTCTCTGTCGGCCAGTACCTCCTCCTCTCCATTCTCGCCCGCTCCCTTGAGCCCTGGAGCAAAGCGGCAACCGGGCGCTGGTTCTACCGCAAGTCCTTCCTCAAGTTCGTCTGGGATGCCCCGCACGAGCTCAACAGCGAGAACATCCTCTCCAACCTTCGGCATCTCTCGAATCTCCGGGTCCAGCGGGAGATCGAGGAGGCCCTTACCCGGAAGCTGGTCGAGCGGGGGCTGCGTCCCAGCCTGCTCCTCTGGGACGCCTCCAACTGGTCGAACTACATCGAGCAGGGGGAGGCCCTGCCCCACCCCGGGAAGGCCAAGAATCGTCGTTACGATCTGAACCTCGTCTCCATGGCCCTGGCGACGACGGAGGACCACGTCCCCCTGCTCCACGAGATGGCCGCGGGGAACCTCGACGAGAGCGAGGTGTTCCCGAAGACGGTGGAGGCGCTGGCGATGCGCCTGATGCGCCTCCACCTGGACACCTCGGAGATGATCCTGGTGACGGACAAGGGGCCCCTGTCCGAGGACAACTTGGCGAAGGTGCGGGAATGGATGCATGTGGTGGCGGCGCTTCCCGCCAACATGGCCTCGGACCTCATGGACCTCGACCTGGACCACTTCTCGCCCCTGCATGCCACGGGGAGGGGTCACGAACTCCTGGGCTACCTCACCCGACGAGCGCTCTACGACCAGGAGTGGAACGTGGCGGTGACCTACAACGCGGCCACGGCGAAGCGGAAGGCGGAGACCTACGCGCGGTATGAGAAGAAGTTCCTCGAGGGGATGGCGAAACTGAAAGAGGGCTACGAGCGGACCAAGGGGCGCCAGTTGAGCTATCCCCGGGCGGCGGAGCGGGCCGCCAACCTGGTGTCCTCGGACTACGTGGGGGTCTTCCGCTACGAGCTGACCCCGAACCCGAAGGGGGTGACCTATGGGGTGGACGAAGGGAGGAAGGCGACCCTGCTCCGCCGGGCGGGCCGGCGGATGTTCTTCACGGACCTGGATCTGGATGCAGAGGGGATGGCATGGACCTACGAGGAGCGAACGAAGATCGAGGAGGACTTCAAGTGGATGAAGGGGGACGAGGTGATGCCCCTGTCGCCCCTGTTCGTGCGAAAGGACGAGTCGATCCTGGCGCACTCGTTCATGGTAGTGATGGGGCTGCTGCTGTGGCGGCTGACCTGGAAGAGGATCCGTGAGGCGGGGGTCCATGCACCGGAAGGGGAGGTGCTGGAGGCGCTGGACGAACTCGACCTCGTGCTGATGGGCCGGCAGAAGCGGGGGGAGCTCAAGGGCGGGGAGTGGAAGCTCTCCGACCACGGGGCCCTGGCCGGAGAGCTCTTCGAGAAGCTCAAGCTGGGTGGCGAGATCCCCGCGTAAGGGGGTGTGCTAGTGATTTAGGGGACAGGGATCCTGGCAGGCTCCACGGCGTAAAACAGGGCATCAAGAACCCTTATCCCTGAAACTCAGGACGGAACACCGGTGAGGCGTAAGCCTTCGATAGTTGTGTCATTTCGTTAGACAGTGATGCAAAGGTCTGTCTCAGGAAGGTCACTATTGCGTCCTTGACGAAAGCGAGCAGCGCCTGCAGGGCCGCCTCCAGCACCGAACCCACCGCCTCCAGTGTCGAGATCGCCGCCTGCTCCGCCTCCTCGGCCAGGTGCGCAAGGCCCGCCCCCAGCTGCTTCATGAACTGTGTCGCCGCCTGCACCGCCGTCCACACCGCCCCGTAGACCGCCCCCGCGATCCCCACCACGACCCCGCTCACCGCATTCCACACGCACCCCAGGAACCCGCTGCATCCCGGGGGGGAGGGGGGGTTCGGCTGCCCGTAGGAGACCGGCGCCCCGAAGATCCCCCCGCTGTCCCATACTCCGTTCGCCAGGGCATCCATCACCGGTGCCGCCAGACCCAGGAAGGAGAGGTTCTGGGTTTCGTCCCGGAACGTCCCGTTCACCCCCCCGGTCGAGTTATCCAGCAGTCCTGCCAAGAGGTAGCTCAGGTTGGCCGAGTTGGGGTCGTAGACGGAGATGTTCAGGGTCAGCAGGGCCTGGAGGGAGGGGGAGGCGAGGCTGCCCGACTCCAGGGCGGGGTTGGAGGGCACGCCTCCAGCCTGACAGTTCGCTGTGTTGGTGAAGGCGCAGATCTCAGTGCCCGCGTAGACGGTGAGGGAGTGCTGGCCCCCGGCCATGTCCAAGGTACCCGCGTTCAGGCCCAACTCCTTCTCGACGTAATCGCTCATGAAGACTCCTGAACGATGACCTTCTTCGGGTCGACAAATGGTTCCATCAGAGAGAAAACTGACGGCTCAACATGGAGGTCATGTTTCACTCTGTCAAACGGAGATTCACGATACTCTACGTAAACGTATTTCCCAAAGAGGACGCATCGATGGACCAAATCCCAGGATATTCGTACATCTGAACTTCGAACGCCCGTGTAGATTAGTGTGAGCCCTTTTTCATCAAAGGAGATAAATTCTGGTCCTGAGAACAATGCGTCGCCAAGGTGAGCTTTCACGGTTCGGCACGGCGTGAATGATTGTACGACACCTGTCGATTGGGTACCCTTTAAATCTAGATTTGACTTGACTCTACGGTGTGAGACGCTTCGACAAGCCGCCCACGCTCGAGTTTTCCCTCGACGCTTTTCAACGCCTCCTTGACGAGAACATGGAACTCCGGGAGGAGAACCGCCGCCTCAAACTCCGCGTGGAGGAGTTGGAAACCTTGGTCAAAGGAGACGGGCGTGTCAAGCCTGCGCCTCCGTGGGTCAAGCCCAATGCGAAGAAGGATCCGGAAGAACCGGAGAAGAAGGCGGGGGCCAAGAAAGGTCACGAAGCCCACCACCGTCCCTCGCCCTCAACGGAGGACGGAACTGAAACGGTCGACATCACGATCGGGTTGCACCACTGCGATTGTGGGGAAGAGTTCGGAGACCCGTTCGATCATACTGACCGTTGGATCGACCAAGTCATCCCGGGCCATGTCCGCAGACTCCACTACCGCGTGGCCCACTACCGGTGCGGGAAGTGTGGGAAGCTCTCGGCCGCCAAGGTTCCCGCACGCAAAGCTCCTCCGAGAAGTCGATTCTGCTGGGGAACCCATTTCCTGGTGGCGGGGTGGCACGCCATAGGATTGACCACCAGCCGGATTCAGATGCTCCTGGAGTCCGACTACAGCCAGAAGCTGTCGATCGGGGCCATCGACAAGATGTTGACCCGATCGACCGAGTTCTTTGCGCCCGCCGTGGAGGCGATAGAGAAGGCGACCCGGGAGGGGAAGGAAGTGGTGGTGGACAACACGGGGTGGCGGGTGGATGGAGTGAACCACTTTCTCTGGGACTTCATCTCCCCAAAGCTGAAGGCGGCGCTCTTCGTGGTGGACAAGTCCGGAGGGCACGATGTCCCGGAGCGAGTCCTTCCCGGGAACCCCGAGCAGACCGTGGTGGCGGATGGAGGGAAATGCTTCAACCCGCTGAAGGGGAAGAAGCGAATCCAGCGGGACTGGGTGCACATCCGTCGGCATGCCAAGGACGGTCTCAAAGGATACGAGACCGTCTCTGACGCTCCCGATTGGCGATGGTTGAAGGCCATGAAAGCCGCCGCGGATGCGGTGCTGAAGGCCGCGAAGCTCCCTCGTGGAAAGACGCGGGACAGAGCGGCGGCCAAAGTCCGTGCGCGGGTCGAGCGGCTCCTGAGACGCGAGGTGGAAGGTGAGCCGGCGAGGAAACTCAAAAAGTACATGGTGGGACGGGAGGAGGAGCTCTGGACATGGATCGAGACCGGAGGTCTGGCGCAGAGCAATGCGGCGGAGCAGGGATTGAGGTTCCACATCGCAGGGAAGCGGAAGGTCAGCGGTGGCAGTCGCAGTGAGGACGGGGCGGACCGGACCGCGGTACTGGCGAGCATCCAGGCCACGGCGAAAATGCGCGGGATCAACTTCCGGGAAGTTGGAGAGCGATTGCTCCACGGGGATCCGGACCCGCTACGGATGAGGGAGGGAACCCCGGAGCCCCCGGTTCCTTGAACCGAACGAGGGGCCGAAGGGGTGATAGGTGGGCGGACCTATCCTTTCACTGTGGGGCCGGTTCGTGAAAGCTCACGTCGCCAAGTAACATGATGGGCGGCACGATGATGAGGATGACCAGTGATAACCGTACCACTTGCAAAGGTTCGTGGGAAGTAACCATCCCGATTGAGATTAGGCCAAAAAACGTGATGAAAAATATTGAACCGATTAGAGCTATTAGTTTCCGCGTCTTGAAGTCCGTGCTACGGAAGAACGTGCTCATGTTGACTAGGGGTCCTCCCTATGGCAGTGTCACATCGACTCCAACACCGGGAGCAAGAGCAAGCCGTCGGCCAGCAACACCACACCCTCGAAAAACATGATGATGCCGAATACTATGGGGGCTGGTTCGGGAAGACCTCTGGAAAGTGCTATCACAAGCAATACGATGGACATGGTTGCGAGAGAGGCCGAGAGAAGGTCTGCAATCCCTCCGATGGTCGAAGATACTTGCTCATTGCTCTGAGTTGTCGTCAAAAGGTACCCAAAGAGCAGGAAGCCTGCGATGGCCATCCCCAGCCCCAGAGCAGCAAGTCCGATCGCTCCGGTGGGGCCGTTCCCTGTTGCGGCCAACCCTATCGCAGCAGCCAAGGCAATCAACCCTCCCGTGAGGTCGGCCGAGGTTCTGATGTTGGTGATGGCAGTAGACAGATCACTTTGGGCATTGGAATCCAGTGTGTCGCCTTGCAACGCGGCGATGGCATTGACACTGGGTCCTGTGGAAGATACGGCCCCCTGCCACATGGTCTGGCCGAAGGCGAGGCCCCTCAAACTGCCCACGTCTGGGGAAAACGGCGAGTCATTCCCCAGCGCCTGAAACGCGAGCGAGATCAAGAGCGGGGCAACAAACAGGATGATATCACCAGTTCCCAGGGTCACCACGCTTAGTACTCCCACGGCCACGAAGAGGGCGGTGGTGACGGTGGCGCCAAGCACGAACAGGATCTGCATGGGTGGGCCGAACGTCGCGGTGCCCGCACCGGAGCCCGCCAGTAGTCCATCAAGCACAGGGGATGCGTACTGAGAGGTGAGATCCTTGATGGCAGTGGTTACTGCTGCAAGGGCGTCTTGCAAGAAACTCGTGACTTCCTTCTCGACGAACGCGAGCAGCGCCTGCAGGGCCGCCTCCAGCGCGTTCGCCACCGCCTTCAGCGCCGAGACCGCGGCGCTCACCGCCGCCTCCGCCAAGTGCGCCAACCCCTGCCGGATGTGGTCGAAGTAGACGGCCGCGGCGAGCAATGCATTCCAGATGATCCCGACGAGGGCATGGATGAACGAGGAGAGATGGGCAAGGAGGGCGGCGACGACTCCGCTGAAGGAGTTCCAGAGCCCGGCAAAGAAGGAAAAGAGGTCGCGGGGATGGAGGTGGAGCATCTCCAAGGTGACGGCACCCGGGAGGGCAGGGACACAGACGGCGCATGGCGGACCGAAGACACCGCCGTCCGACTGGGAAGAGTTGGCGAGGGTGGAGAGGATCACCGAGTTCAGTCCCAGGGTAGGGATCTGGTCAGTGACACTGACGAAGTGGCCGTTGACCCCGAGTTGCCCGCTGGCCACCGTGGTGTTGTTGTCGAGGAGGGCGGCGAGGAGGTAGGTGAGGTCGCTGTTGGACGTGAGGTTCAGCGTGACCACGGCTTGTAGAGCCGGAGCAGCGTTCCCGGGGGAGGAGGTGGCGAGGGCGGGGTTGGAGGGGACGCCGCCCGCCTGACAATTGGCGGAGGACCCCAGATCCTGAGTGCAGTTTTCGGTGTCGGCGAGGGTGGAGATCGCATACTGGGTGTTAGGGTTCGTACCAGAGGTCCAAGTCCCGGACTGGCCGTTGCAGAGGGTGGGACCGGTGGAGCCGTCCACCCCGTTGGGGGCGACGGCCAGCCCCTGCCAGTAGCAGGCGAGCCCAGCGGAGTTCTCCCCCACAATGGGGAGGTTCTGGGTCAGGGAGGCATTGAAGTTCCGCCCCTCAAGGATTGCCTCGCCCAAGGGGGAGTTCAGGAACTGGCTCCGGGGGATGAGGAAGTTCGTCATCTGTTCGTCCGCGGAATGGGTTAAGCTGAGGGTGTAGGAGCCCCCCCAGGGTAGCGGGACGGACTGGGAGATGGACCCCTCACAATATTGACACCCGGGCATGGTGCTCACGTTGACCACGACAAGGAAGAAGTCCTGCTCGCCGGTGTAGCGCTGGAGGCCGGTGGGGAGGTTGGAGAGGGTGGAGTTGTCGTCCGGGAGCCACAGGTAGGTCTGGGACTTGATGACCGAGTCAGACAGACTGCTACCATGCTGTTCGCACAAGTTTGTCCATCCCGACGAGGTGTTCGATCTCACGATAGAGTTCGACAGGAATAGATACCTCCGCTTTCCAGCGAGATCCTGGTATGCGTGGGACATCAAGATCAAGCCTTACAAGCGACGAGCCCTTGAACCAAACAACATGCTTCACATCCTGCCAAGCCGAGAATAGCTCCGGGTTTTTCCTCCGCTCGTAGATGAGGAGCAACCCGTCTGGCCCATACCACAAGAATTTCGGAGACTTCATGATAGAATAGAGACCATATGTCAGCAACGGCGCGAGAATCAATACGGTAAGCGAAATGATGAAACCAAACCAATCTCGTTTGGCGAACGTGAGCAGGACAAATACCGCCCACACAACCAGCAGGGCTTGAGTCGCATACCACCCTTTCTTTCCTCGCTCATAAAGGGGACACTTGAATGGACCATTCATTCGGTCGCGGGATTTCACTGTGCATGTTTGACTGAGATTCATTGACTCGCCAAGAAACCGTCAATATACAGTACGAGGTCTGCCGAAAGCGTGATTCCGAGCAGGATTAGAATCAACGTAAACACAATCTCCGCTGGTTCTGGCAGATTACTAGTCGCAAGCGCTAGAATCACTAGGAGCGATCCGAGGAACGCTTCTGCGCCAGAGATAACGTCCGCCGCCTGTCCATCGGCCGATGTGATTTGTTGATTGCTTTGGGTTGTAGTGTCCAGGTACCAGAAGATGTAGAATGCTGCGATTCCCATCCCCAACCCCAATCCAGCAAGAAGAACCTTGGCCAATGGGCCTAACTTCGAGACGGCAAGTCCCGCCGCCAGTCCGAAACCAAGGAATCCTGCAGTCAAGTCTGTAGATGTGCGAACGTTAGCTATGGTCTGGTCAGCTGACTGTTGCGCATTACTGTCGAGGGTCAGGTGTTCAGCGCTTGCTGTGGCATTAATGGAATCGTGGAGAGGTGGGAATATCCCTTGCCAGAGAGCCTTCCCAAAAGGTTGACCAACCAATGCGTCCCCGCTTGTTCCAAGTTGTTGATTGTTTCCGAGTGCCTGGAACAAGAGGGTAATCAGAAGTGGAATGATTAGCAACACTGCGTCACCAATCCCAAATGAAACAGCAGATACCAACCCGAGTGCAATGAAAAGCACGGTGGTAATGGTTGCGCCCAGGGTGAGCAAGAAGAGCATCTGACCTCCAAACACTGCCTCACCGAGACCAGATCTTGACTGCAGTCCACGGAACACCGGTGAGGCGTAAGCCTTCGATAGTTGTGTCATTTCGTTAGACAGTGATGCAAAGGTCTGTCTCAGGAAGGTCACTATTGCGTCCTTGACGAAAGCGAGCAGCGCTTGCAGGGCCGCCAGCATCGCCGAGGCGATCTGCTTGAGAACGGAAATGGCGTGGTCGGCCACCGCCACGACGGTATCGGCGAGGTGCTGCGCCAAGGACACCGCGGCGTGGTAGAGATACGAGGCGGCCGCCACCGCGTAGTTCCACGCGACGGAGATGGCGTGCGCCACCCCGCTTACAGTGTTCCACACAACGGAGGCGATGGCCGAGAACCAAGATGGGGAGGAGGATTGGATGTTGGAAACGGGCTGGCTGAAGGCCCCGTCATTCACCAGAGTGGCGTTGGCGAGGGCGGAGAGGACGACGGAGTTGAGGCCGAGGGTGGGAAGCTCGCCGGTGATGTTGACGAAGTGGCCGTTGACCCCGAGTTGCCCGCTGGCCACCGTGGTGTTGTTGTCGAGGAGGGCGGCGAGGAGGTAGGTGAGGTTGGCGTCGGAGGAGAGGTTCAATGTGACAACCGCTTGGACGGCAGGGGCCGGACAGCCCGAACAGCCGGCCGACAGGGCGGGGGCGGACGGGACCCCACCGGCCAGGCAGTTGGTCGAGATGTTCAGGTTCTGGGTACAGTTCTCGGGGTCGGCCGTCACGGTGACGGCGTAGGGGGTGCCGGGGTTGATGCCGTGGGGGGTGCCCCCGCCCGAGGAGCAGGTGTTCGAGGTGGGGAACTGACCGGGGGCGACGGCGAGGTTCTGCCAGTAGCAGGCGAGCCAGGCGGAGTTCTGCCCGAGGATTGGGACAGCGAATTCGCACCCCGTGGACGTCACTTGGCTGGACGGTTGGAAGGTGACAGACTCGTTCACGACTTTCCCAACGAGGGTTCCCGGTCGGTTGGCGTCGGGGCAGACGCTTGCCGCTTCTTCCATGCCTCCCACGCCTCCTTCACCCGGAGGGCATTTTCTCTCGTCAGCGAGAAGGGTTGATACACGTCCGTCCTCCCCATAACACCAACTGACCAGAGGTTGGCATTGGTCCGCATTTCAGGTCCCCACCACCCCGACATCCGGACCTCGGAAATACCTGAGAAGGGAACGGTCTTCATCGTCTCCGTACGGTATGCAAGACCTTCCTTGACCCACCCATTGACACCATTAACGTCTATGCGTATCTTTGAGGGAGTGGTCTGGACTGCGATACCTAACGCCGCAAGAATAGACAGTGACACCCACATGAGTGAAAACAAGAGATCAATCCAAAATGCACGTGTATCACCGTTTACTCCCAGAATATAGAAAAGGGCTATGAAGGCTGGTAGGAGCAAGAGTGATAGAATGAGCGTCATCCAGGCCACGTGGCTTCGTTGTGGATTTGTCAAATCGGTAGTCATTATTCGCTAAAGTGAGTGCGCCGTTACAATCGGTGAAACCCATCCCAATCCGGTGTTGATGAGCAACACTGGCAGTAATGATTTGATTGGTGCTTGGGATTTGAACAGAGTGGGAAGCCCCACTAGGTTGCTGATAGTTACAATCGTTCCGAGCGTCGCACCCCAAATTCCTAAGAAAAGCTTGACCAATGTGTTGGAGATGAAGAAGGACATGAGGCTCAGGAACAGTCCGATTCCCTGCATCACTAGTACACCCCCCGGCAAGCTGTCCACCAAGTCAAGCTGGGTTGCGAACGGGATGAATGGCTCGAAGTAGAACGCAAGGCTAGACGTGCTCCCCGACACCAGAATCAGGATCATGATGTCCAAGAACATCACGATTCGTGCCACCGTCAGGACCTGCAATGGACCTGCTGGGTCGGTCAAGATGCCCGAAAAGAGCCCCGGAAGTGAAGAGTTCCCGGATGTCGATGCGGAGTCGTTCACGAAGGTGCTCGCATCGGAAGTTGAGGGGAAGTTGGTGGTTCCAGTGGGTACGGTCTTGCTGGCTAAACCCAGCGCCCCAAGGAATCCTGCCACCGCACCGAAGATGGCAGAATAGAGCCCATTTACCAATGACGAGATGGCACCCATGATGGTGGCAATGGGGTTTGACCCCGTGGCCGCTCCGATGGCATCCCCGAGGAGGCTGACGAGGTAGGCGGGGTTGAGAAGGGAGAGCACGGGTTGCAGTGTCGACATGACCTCGCTCATCAGATTTGTCAAGGGCCGGGCGAAAGAGGAGAGTCCGACGAGGGAGAGACCAAAATCAGCGAGGGAGAGGGCTACTTCTGAGAAAGAGGAACTTGAGGTGGTGACATTCGCCAGGGTAGAGAGCAGACCGAGGGTAGCAGTGGTTATCGAGGCAATGTAGGCCTCCGCCCCAGAAAGGAGTGGCTTTACGATGTCGCTGAAGAAGTCTTTCGCGACGTCATATAACACTGTTAGCAGCGCCAGCAGGGCCGCCTCCAGCGCCGCACCCACCACCGCGAGCGCACCCACTGTCGCCCCCACCGGGTTCTCCGCGAAGACCTTCAACCCTTGCGCCACGAAGTCGAAGAAGGCCCGGGCCTGGACGACCGCCGTCCAGACAGCGCCCACGATCCCTACCAGCCCCGTCACGACCTGACCGAGGAAGCTGGTCACACCCGCCAGGGAGTTGAAGAGGCATCCGAGTCCGCCACAGGAAGCGGGCGGAGGAGGAGGGACAGGGATGGCATAGGAGACCGGAAGGCCGAAGACCCCGCTGTTGTTGAACTCGGGGGTCATGGTGGCGAGGGCGCTCATCACGGCAACATCCAACCCCAGCGAGGAAAGCTTGTTCGTGACATCCTGGAAGGTCCCGTTCACCCCCCCGGTCGTGTTGACAAGAAGCCCGGCAAGGAGCGCCCGGAAGTCTGTGGCGGAGGTGATGTTGAAGGTGAGGACCCCTGCGACGGAGGGGGAGGCGTAGCCCGCCTCCAAGGCGGGGTTGGCCACCACCCCGGCGGCCACACAGTTGGGGGCGTTCGGGGATTGGGTACAGTTGAGGGGAACGGCCCCGTTGGTCGTGCTCTCGGGGGAGTAGACAGAAAGGGACTGCGCAGCAGCTTGGGAGCAACCTCCATCTGCACTCTGAGCCCAGTAGCACTCCAAGGAGTTCATGGACTGACCCCAGACGGGCAGGTTGCCAATCCCGCTGAAGGGGATGGTGCGGTTCAATAGGACCTGTTCTCCGAGGGGAGAGGCAAGGAACTGGCCGCGGGGGATGAGGAGGTTGAGGAGAGAGGGGGCGTAGGGCACGCCGACCGAATAGGTGGAGTGCCAGGGTGTCGGGACGGAGAGGTTGAATGGGCCCGAGGGGAGTACGTTGGCGACCACCTGGAAGAAGCTCTGCTCGCCCGTATAGCGCTGTAGTCCGGCGGGAAGGTCTGACAGGGTGGAGTTGTCGTCCGGCACCCAGAGATAGGTGGGGGCCTTCTCCACGGGCACATCCGTTACGTCCAAACCGACGTAATCATTGTAGTGGGAGTTCCCACAGTTCGTGAGGTTCACCCCCCCGAACGAACTGGCGTTCATCATGTCGAAGAATGCGGGGAACTGATAGTACTTGTTGCCGAAGCTGTCGCAGTAAAGGGGGAGCGTGGAGATGTTGTACCCCGTCTGGCCTCCGGTGCAGGTATTGTTCCCTCCCACCGATTCCGGCGTGCAGGTGGCCGTATTCACCAGTAGCCGGACGGTCACGTTCTGCCACTGGTAGGTCTGGGCCACCGGGGATGTCAGGAAGTAGCTGAAGATGGATGCCGAACCACTGTTCACCTCGGATTCTGAAGCGCATCCCTGGAACTCGGGGTTCCAGTTCGATGCGGCGAGCGAGGCCAGGTTGTTCGTGGCGTTGACATTGAAACACACAGCTACCCCGTCTCCATTCGCCAAGGAGCTGTCGAAAAGGGTAACGTCGGGAAGTTGGATCTGGAGCTGCTCCTCAAACAGGGGATTGACACGGGCCCCGTCCGGGACCCCGTCCCCTGGGGTGGATGCGGTCAGGGGGTCCGCACCCCAGGAAAGCTTACCCCAAACAGTGAAGGTCTGTAGCATCCCATAGGTCCCGAAGACCCCTCTCAGCCAACCGATATGCTCCGCCACGGTGAGGTTCTGCAGGGCAAGGAAAGAGGAGTAGGACCAGAGAACCTGGGAGGCCCAGAAGGAGTCATCGGAGAGGTTGGAGAGGTTCAGGGCGAGGGGTTTGCCCGGTGGGGCGACCCCGGGCGCTGGTGAGGCGTCAAACGGGGCAAGGTTACCTCCTCCCGAGTTCCAGCACTCGAAGGCAGATGGGCATTGCAGATTGAAGTTCGACACGGGCACGTGCCCATTCACATTGAAGGTCAAGTTCCAGGTGTCGAGCATGTGGCTTCCCGCGGTGTCGATCGTCTCCGGGTTGAGCCCGAACTCCTTCTCCACGTAGTCGCTCACGAGGCCATTGGTCGCATAATCCTGCGGATTGGCAATCACTTGGGATTCATGACGGGCACCCGATGTGTCCATATCGGTGACGAACCACCCGTACGTCTTCTCCGCATCTGAGAGCCCGTCCCCGCTCGTGTCCTTGAGGTAGTCGAAGGTGAAGGGCTGGCTCTGCCCCGTCAGATTGCACAGGGTGCACGGACCCCCGACGGTGAAGTTCAGGATTGCCCGGACACTGTAGTCCGTGTTGGGAGTGAGAAGCGAGAGGGTCGTGTCGAAAGCGGTGAGATCCCCGCTTCCGAACTGGAGGAGGGCCCCTCCCGTGAGGTTCAGGATGGGGACGTCCGTCACGTTGGCGGGATTGCCGACCGGAGCATACTCGATCACCCCGCTCGTGAACGTGGAGTAGGAGCGGGAGAGGACGAAGCTGGGCACGTCCCAGATCAGGACGGCTCCTCCCCCTTCCTGGGTGATGGAGTCGTAGGCAAGGTCGAACTCCCCGAGCGCAAAGGTGGCGGTGGTGTTGAACTCGGTCACCGGGGTCTCGATCTCGACCCCGAGACAGCCGGTGTTGGGGACCCCGGTGATCACTTGGAGGTGGTAGAGGGCGAAGGGGTCAAGCCCGGAGAGCGGGACCACGTGGTGTGTCGTGTTCCCGGGCACGGAAGGGAACCGGGTCCCGCCGACCCCGACCTCCGAGATGGCGACCTCGGAGGTGGCCGCCACGGTGGTGTCCCACGTCACGGTGGCGGTCGTCTCCGTGATGTCGGAGACCACGAGGCTGGAGACACCGAGGTTGCTCGGGACCACGGTAAAGTTGCACCCGAACGCAGCCCGGAGCGGGGCCGTGCCCGTCGGCCCCTTCTGGACGAAGATTTCAGGGGTCGCCGTGGCATTGACGACCACCGTGGTATTCCCGGGTTTGCTTTGGATGTTTCCCGACATCGAATAGGCCACGGCCGAGAAGCCGGTGGCAGTGACATTGATGTCCCGCAGGTACGAGGTATCGCTCCACCCCAGGGCCGAGCCCCCGGCCGTGGGGGTGGCGTTGGCGAAGGCCTCGGAGGGCATGGTAGCCGTGCCGTTGAGGGAGAGGGTGTAGTTGTCGGTGCAGACCGAGCAGGGCGCTTCCAGGACGAGGTGGGGCCCGGGGGTGAAGTTCTCCACAGGCTCGACAAGGCCAGGGATCTGGATTGAGACTGAGGGAGGTGGTGGGGCCGTGATATTTATGGAGCAGCGCCCGCCCGACGAAGAATTGTGAGCACTGCTCACGTAGTGGGGAACCTCCGTGACGTTGAAGTAGGTCGGGACTCCGGCCGGCAGGTTCCGCAAGTAAAAGACCGCAGAGTTTCCTCCCTGCGGGATGGATGCGCTCCTCGCGGCGGTGGAAACCTGGTAGTAGGTCCATGTCGCGGAAGCCGTGAAGGTGAAGTTCACCGTTTCATGGACAGTTGTCTTGTTGTGAAACGGGTTACAAGTGATGGTATCCGACCCTTGCAGAGTGAGAGTCGGGACGCTGTCGTTCAGGTCCAACTCGGCCGTGGTCGGGTCGTCCAAGAGCGGATTCAGGGTCGTTCCAGACGTCCCGCTCGCGGTGCCGTTGCTCGTCACCCAGTTGACGGGGCACGTCACCGTCACCTCGCCCCCGCCGGCCGTGGGAGGGCTGCAAATCTCGACCACATCCCCCGGCGGCGGCGTCAGGGTGGTCACCCCGAGCGACTCCAGTACCCACTCAGCGTAGACTGAGAGGTAGGTGTTCGGGGCGAGGGGACCCGTCTCGTTCAGGATCCACGATGGGTTCCTTCCCTCGTGGACATGGCCGCAGACCGGGTTCGCCCCGGAGCAGCCCAGAAGGAGGGGGAGGCTGGTGACCTTCGGATAGATGTCCTGCTCAAGTTTTTGGATGGCCCCGGCCGAGCTTCCGGGGGTGGAGACCATGGAGAGGAGGGCTTCCAGCTTCTGTTCAAGGGGCGTCTGGCTTCCATTGGTCCCGTTGGCAAAGTCGGCGGGCTGGAGCGCCTGCACAGCCTGTAGCATGGCCCCCACGGCCTGCGGGGCATGGAGGAGCGCTCCGGTGACCTGGAGCGTGTCATTTGCTCCGGTCCAAGCGAAAAAGGGCCGCTCGAGGGAGTCCACTGCCAGGACGGGAGGAGAGGAGAGGGTTGCGGTGCCGGGGGGGCTCACCGGGATGGCGGGAGAGAACGACCGGCCGTCCAGGCCGTAGGGCTCCAGATCGATGCCGCCCGTGCTGGAGCGCCAAACGACGAGGACATAGCCAGCAGGGGTCAGGATTGCCGTGGGGTTGGCCAGAGACCCCAGGGAAGCCACGCTGACATAGGGGCCGGACCAGTTCTCCCCTGCGTTGCCCGACACGGCGGTGAGGGCGACCACCCGGTTCTCCACACTGGCGGTCCACAGGGCAAATGTGGTATTGCCCGCAGAGAGCGCAGTGACCTGACCAGGGACTCCCCCGGGGGGACTCAGCGCCGTGTTCCCGATCTGCCGGAATATCGGCGAGGTGCGGTTGAGCGGGGCCGCACCGATGGTCGTGTTGCGGAACAGGGTTCCGGAGAGGGAGAGGCGGTCAAAGTCCACGGAGCCGCGAGGAGAGACGCCGATGATCCCCAGTGTGGGCAAGGGATCGGGAGGCAGGGAAGGAAGAAGCACGGGGGAGGCGCTCAGAATGTCCTCGGTGAAGGAACCGCTGTCGACCGAACCATCCGGCAACAAGCTGGTGAAGTGGATGCCCGTGGGGGACGAGGTCACAAGGGTGAGGGTGTCGTTGAGGGTGAGGAGGTGAGGGCCACCTCCCGACTGGGCGGGGTAGGAAGTCCATTCGACCCCTCCGTTAGTGGAGACCCAGAGGGCGGTCTGATTCGCTTGGGTGCTGACGGCGACCGCCCAGGTCTGGCCGTTGATGAGGAGAGCCGTTCCCGCAGGAGGTGCGGAGAGGGAGGCCGGGGCAACGCCCACCGAGAGGGTGAGAGGCTGGGACCAGGAGAGGGCGAGGGAAGGCGGGGCGCAGAAGGTGTTCCCGTGCTTCGAGGGTGACGGGCAGCCGTTGCCGTCCTGGATCTCCCGGGCGAGGTCCTCCGAGTACGAACCGGAGAGCAGGACGGGATGGAAGGTCCCGTTCTCATTCACGACGGTGAGGAGATGGAGGGTGGGCAGCCCGCCGTTCACGGTGGTCACCATCTGAGGATACGAGGCGTTCCCGGGCAGAAGGATCTCCTCCGGGGCAGGGTAGAAGGAAGGGTCGCTGACCAGGTAGGGGAAGAAGGGGGTGGAATCATTCACGGGCAGATTCGCAGAAACATGGGGGCGAGCGGCCGCCTGGTGAACAACCCCGGGCATCCCGGCGAACGCCGCGGCGACCATGATTCCGGTGACGGCAACGGCGGCGACCGCCCTCCAGAGCGCCGCCCTCTTCAGGTGACGAGCCCGGAGCATCCTCCCGGCGGGTGCTCCCGACACCTGGGGTGGCCGAGGGGAGACCGCCGGGAGAGTGAGGAGGCCCGGGAACCGGGCGGAGAGGAGGGCAAGGAAAGGGGCGACCAGCGGTCCCATGGGAGGGCGTTTCATCCCGTGGATGAGCATTGAGACCACCTTCCGATACAATCGGGCCACCCCAGAATACGTATGGGCGAGCCTCTACTTAAACGCTGTGCCATAACATGGCACGCCAGAGACATGAGTGTTCATGCAGCCTTCAGCAAAAATTCGGACCTCAATATTTATACTCGGTAATCCGTCCGCCCTGGCGCTGCTCCGGTCACCCAGGGGTGAGGGCCGCTACCCCGCCTTCCACCAGGAACTCTCCATGGCATCCTCCATCATCCGGTGGAGCCGGTGGTCCCGCTCCGCCTGCAGACCCCAAAGCACAGCGTCTCTCGTCCGGCTCCAGGATGGGTGAGCCAGCGAGCCGCCCCGCCCGCTTGACACCTCGATGTCCCACGCGGTCTGGAGGCCCGCAGCGGTGAGCTTCTCGATGACGTGGGTCCGTCTTGTGACATGGTGCTGGCGCAGGATGGTCATCGTCACCTCCAGCTCTGTATCGCTGGTGAATCTCGCTTCAGCCCTGAGGGTCAATCTCGGTCTTGGCCAGAGTATTTCCCTGGTGATGGTCCCTTCCCCCTTCACGAGAATGGTGTCCCACCCACCCCTCGGAGCCTCGTAGGACTCGCCAAGGAGGCTGCGCGCACGCCACTGACGCTCGCCAGCTTCAGGGAAACGGGCACGAAGTCGCGCGAACGATAGATCACTTCGTGCACTGACAGGTTCTGGATGCGCGGGGAGGGAGCCTTTCTCTTCATGTCTTCTTCCAGTGGCCATCCCACATGTCCCGAGAACGACAGGAGGCCCGGTGTACTCATCAAGGGAGCGGGGAGACTTCCCTCCTTCCTCTGCCTCGGATGCGGTCTATCCGCTGGCGTTGATGGTTGTGGTCATCCCTCATGAACATCGAACGGTCAGATTGGAGATGACGACTCCCGGATGCATTCAAACGATGATTGGTCGCCCGCATCCACGGCACTGGATTGTGGCCGCTACGGCCTTCTCGGAACTCTTGACCTTCTTTCCCACCTTGATGACGGCACGTTTGCTCATGGTAGTTTCTCGAGCTTTCCAGTCCGCCGCCCGACCGACAGATAGGGACGGCCCTGATAGGCCTTGACCCACCCCTCGACGATGCGCACCCGGTCCCCCCGCTCCACCATGTCCACCTCTGCCCCCCAGAGAATGAAGGCGACCTCCCCTGTCTGGTCCTTCAGCCTCCCGTTCCGGACCCTGGTCTTCGGCCCGCCGCGGGTCTCGATCTCCCGGGCCGGCTGCAGCTCGCTGACCGTGGCCTCGATGGTGGCCACCCGCGAGGGACGCAGGTCCGAGATGAAGGTGGCCGGGGGCTGGCTCTCGGGCATGGGTCACTTCACCTTCAGAGTGAGACGGTAGGGTTCAAATTGCGCCCCCACCGCGAAGCTCTTGGATTTCAGGGGGACATCCAGCCCGAACCCCCGGAGTTTCCTCACCATCTCTGGCGCAGGGGTGTTGACTGCGATGAGCATGGCGACCTTCCTTGCCCGTGTCCTGTCGATGTCGAAGGTCTTCACCTGGCTTCTGGACCTCCCGTCTTCCATCCACCACAAGGAGTCCCTTGTCGGGCGGGTTCCCTTTCGCTTCGGCACAGATGGCGATTCCTTTCGGGTCGTCATTCGCCACCCTCCCCCGTTGTCCCCGGCGTCCGCTCGATCCCGCGCCCCAGCCAACTGTCGAACTGAGAGGATTTCCCTCCCTCCGGTCCTGTCGGGTCGGGAGGAGTGAAGAGGCACGCGTGGACTACATCAAAGAAGAGCCACCGGAACAGCTTGTCTGCTTGGGTCGGGTCCAGCGGCAACTCCGTGGTGCGCACGAACGGTTTATCCTCATCCAAGTGGGGCTCGAAGGCGATGCCTTGCATCCATGTGGAGCTGCTCTCCTTGAGCCCGAACACCGTGCGAAGGTTCTCGGTCTTCCGGACGAGAAGTGCGTAGCTCCACGGGACCACCCCCACCATCACGCTCACCGGGTGGTCACCACCTCCAAGGTCACCAGTCCGCACCGCCAGTTCCGCAACCGAGAGCGTGTCAGGGTCTGAGAGGATGAACGCGTGGTCCTGTCGGAGCCGGTGGCGGATATCGTCCATGTAGAAGGACTCGGCCAGGCCCGGGTCCGTCGCGGGGGAGAGCAATCCGGGCACGGCTTTGCCAAGGTCGAGCGGTTCCATCCCGAACTCGCGGGTGCCGATGGCAAGAAGCGTCTCACGGACTTCGGCACCCGTTCCCGAATGCTCCACTGCTTCCTTGACAAGCGCCTCCCGGTCCGGGCGGCGGATGATATGGCTCAGGATTCCACCGGGGGCGTAGATGTCGTCGTCGATGGCAACCAGCCGGGCGATGCTCGTTCCTGAGGCCAGGGACTCCAGTTGTGCTTCCATCTCGTCGAGAGTCTCACGGTGGGGCCGGGCCTTCCTGCGCTTGCTCATGAAGATGCCTTGGCCTACCCCGGTTTCGGTCCTTCCGCTTTGCAGACGTCCTTCCCGGGGCACTGTCCCTGGTGAAACGACCCGAACACCGCGCTTTCCACCTTGACCCAGGACATGTCGTACGGGCAGCGAGCACAGTGGTGCCACACGATCCAGCGCCGTTTCCTGCCGTCGAGCAATCCATCATCCGTGTCGGTTAACCGACCGTACCAAGGCCCATCCGTCGAGAAGGCATGGATCTTCCCGACACCTCCCCCGCACTCTATCCTGTGGCCCTTCACTCTCAGCATGAACGCCGCCACCTCGCCGCCCAGACTGTCGGAGATGATCCGGTCGCGGTGCTTGTCAAGAGGGATGGAGTACTTCCTCTTGGGCCGGACCACTCGTCTCTTTGCCTTGCTCACCTGTTTCTTTGTCGTCATGTCTTGTGCTCCTCCTTCACATCCCGATCTCGATCTCGTGCTGATGACCGACCTCGTGCGCGGGGGGAAGCTCGGGTTCCTTATCCATCTTCGCCTCCGGCACTTCGGCCTTACTCTGGATTTCGTGAAACTTCTCTGGCTCTTTCTACCGGGCTTGGGGTCTTGACGAGGTCCGATGCCTCTGCTGCTGTTGCGGCAATCCCCAGCTCCTTCTCTGGGCGAAAGTACTGGAGGAACTCCGGGGGAAGTGTCTGAGGAATTCGGTCGAGTACCCAGTGAAGCCACCGGCCTCCGCGGGTCATCTTGTTCCACTTTTCGAGTACATCGCGGGCGCAGGAGTATGCGTTCTCCCCAAACCATTCCCGGGGCTCTTTCTTGCCTTCCACCTTGAACCGGGCCAAGCCCCACAGGAGGCCCAGACAGTAGGCTGCGGCATCTTGCCTCAGACCTTCCTTCCACAAATCCTCCAGGTACGTCACGGAGCCGTCCATCTCATCAGAGAACATGTCCCACGAAGCTTCGTCTTCGGCATAATAGCCTCCGTGACGATCTGACCCCGTGCTGTCCCACAGCGTCTCCGGTTCGAGGGCGTTCAAGTCGGACAGCACGTCAGAGGCCACCTCTTGGGCATCTACTCCCTTCATCCTCCCCCGGAGGACTTCGGCAAACTCCTGTTGAAGGTGTTTCACCCTCTTCCTAATCCCGGGCTGTTCCTCGGTGAGATGGACCAGGATGTAGCGCATCTCCTCGTCTCCCAGTCGCCCGAACAGTCGGTGGGACGAGCGGAGGATATCCTCTCGGGAATCTCCGGCTCGACGGACCTGGGGTCGGCGAGTTCTGGGCTGGCTCTCGGACATGGGTCAGATGAATGCCCCCCTTTCCAAAAACTGGGCGAACGGGTGGTGGGCCCACGTCCGCTTCCAGATGTGGCCCCAGTTCCAGTCTTCGGAGATCCCGTCTCCGTGACTAAGGTTGTTCAGGGAGGTCACGAGACAAACTTCGTGGCTCGATTCCATGTCGAGGTCGGCGGCCTGCACGATTTCCTGCAACCGCGACTGCATGTGAGCCAACCAATCATCATCATCGTACCCGCGGGTACGAGCCTCCTCGATGGCGCTCTGGTATTCCGCTACCTTCTTGTCCCTGCGCCGCAGGATTTCCAGCCTGTGCGGTATCTCATCAATGGTGGCGTAGGTGAGGACCTCAATCATCCTCCGTAATTGTTGCGGAGTGGGTTCTCCATCCGGGCCCTGTTCCGGTGCCTTCAAGGCACTTTCGTCAACTTGGACGTCACTGAACATCCGGTCAGCCAACCAGGAGAGTTCCTCGAATCGCTCCTTCACCGTCTTCATGTGACGGGTCAGGTCCGACAGGCTTTCCTTTGTCACCGGAGGTAGTTCGTCCCGGTTCTTTCCCATGTAGGACTTTGGCATGACTACCAGCCATCTCTTTGACCCATCCGCTCCCCACAATGCTGGGGCACACCGAACATGATGGTCCTCCCCGGAAGTCTTGTCGTGGAAGTGGATTTCTTCCTCGTCTATTGCTCCTCTGCATCTGACGCAGGCTCTGACCGTCACATCCCGATCTCCATCTCGTGCTGATGCCCGACCTCGTGCGCGGGGGGAGGCTCCGGTTCCTTATCCATCTTCGCCTCCGGGCCTTCGTGGGCCTGGGCCCACTCCTTCGTGTCCACGTGGTCGAGCGCATTCTCCTTCCCGCGCCACTCGCCCCACGCCTCCCGGAGCTTCTCGGGTTCGTCCGTGTAGACCACCGCCGATTCCCGCGCCCTCGAGAAGGAGACGTACGCCTGCTCCGCGTCCGCAAGGCGACCCGTCTCCCCGGCGATGACCACATGGTCCACGGTCTGCCCCTGCGCCGTGTGGACGGTGGTCGCGTAGGCGTGCTCCAGCCTCGCCCCGCTGTCGGGGCTCAGCGTCACGTCCCGGTCCCGCCGGTCGAGATGGACGGTGTACTCACCCTCCGCTGTCCGGGCCACGGTGCCCCGCTCCCCGTTGACCACGCCGAGTTCCCGCGAGTTCTCCCGGAAGATCACCCGGTCCCCCCGGGCGAGCGCAATGCGCTCCTCCTCATAGACGTTCACCCGTGAGGCGATGGCGGAATCCCATGCGACCCTCTCCCCGGTCTTGTGATTCTCCAGGTCCACCGTGCCTTCGCTCACATGGACTACGCGGTATTCCGATCCTCGCTGTATCGGTGATGAGACCCCGCGCTCCTGGTAGTCCCTCCGCGGGACCACCACGAGGCCTTCCCGGTAGTTGCGGGCCTGCCGGACCTCCTCCCTCGTCCAGTTCTCCCGACTGAGCGTACGTACCGTAAGGTCCTCCCCGAGCCGGCCCTCCTGCTTGAGCCCCTCCCGGATCTCCCGGTTGATGGCCTCCCGCGTGGCGTTGGTCCCCGACAGCACCAGCGTCCCCTCCCTGTCCTCCGGGGACCGACCGAGGTAGTCCTGCGCCGCGGCATGGGCGATGTTGTCGGCCATGCGGAAGTCCTCCGCGGCGAGCTCCGCCCCGCTGCCCGCCTCCCCGGTGGCATACATCTCGACCACCGCCTTCAAGTCCACGTCCCGCTGCCGCTGGATCTCCTCAAGGGCGACCGCCGGTGCGCCGTCCTTCACGATGGCGCTCAGAGGGTTCCCCGCCTCCACAGCGTGAAGCTGTCGGGGATCCCCAATCAGGACCACCCGGCTCCCCTCCTCTTCCGCCCGGTCGAGGAGCGCTGCCATGTCCCTCGTGCTCACCATCCCCGCCTCGTCCACCAGGTAGACGTGGACCGTAGTGTCCTTCGTCTCCAACCAAGAGGTAAGTGTGTGCGCCTCCAGGCGCGCACCCTCCGAGAGGCGTCGGGCGGCCGCCGCGCTGGGGGCGAGCCCCACCGGGTGATGCCCCACCTGCTCAATGCCTTCCCGCACGGTGTCGAGCGCCGCCGTCTTCCCCGTGCCTGCGCGCCCCTCGACCACCGTCACGAGGTCGCGGCTTGTCAGGATGTGCCGGACCGCCTCCGACTGGCCCTGGGTGTGGTGGATGCCGGTGTGGGACTCCTGTCTCCTGAGGAGGGTCGCCACATCCCTCTCGTCCATCAACGGTGCGAAGGCTCCCCGGCCCGCACGGGCGGTGTTGAGGATGCGGGCCTCCTGGGCGAGCGTCTCCCGGGTCGTGAACCGCCCGTCCCGTGTGGGGACCAGGGAATCCGACCCGGGAAGGGCCTGCGCCACGTCCCCGAGGACCACGCCCCTCGCCGCCCCCGTCTTGAGTGCCTGGGCCGCAATGTCCTTGTCCGTGAAGACCGCCGAGCGCTCCGAGAGGTGGCGGGCGGCGCTCTCGAGCGCCTCCCCCGCGTTCCCCGCCCTGCCCTTCTCGTGGTCCTGGGCCCGGGTCTCCGCGTGGGACCGTGACTCTCCCACAACCCTCGTGAAATCGAGGTCCATGTCCCGGGCCCGCCGGTCCCACTCGCTGAATTGTACGTCCTGCGGTTGCTTCTCCTTCCCCTCCCGGGTGCGGAGGTTCGCCGTCTGTTTCTCCTCCCGGCTTGACGTCTCCCGGGTCTTCCCGACCTTGGCCAGTTCGTCTTCGATCTGGCCCGCCCTCCGCCCGAACTCTTCCAGCGCACGTTGGGGGATGCCCTCGATCTCGTAGGCGTCCCTCGTGGGGGCGAGCTCGTAGCCGGCCCGCCTGAGGTCCGCCGCGAGTTCGCTGAGATAGACCGAGTTGGCCGTGTACCTCGCCCCCTCGGTCAGGCTCCAGTCCGTGGCCCTCCATTCCCCGTCCTCGCGGAGGGAGGCGTTGAACCAGACCGTATGCGTGTGGAGCTGGGGGTCCACGACGCCGTTCACCGGGCGGCTCGTCTCGTGCCGGAACAATCCGACCACGGCCCCTCCTGGGACGTGCTTCTGCTCACCGCCAATCATGCCGCGGGTCCCGAACATCTCGGTTTCCATGTAGCGCACGGCCTCATGCACCGCCCGGTCGTGCGCCTCCACGACCCGTTCGTCCCGGCCCACCAGGGCGGCGAGGGACACAGACTTGGGGGGCGAGAACGTCCAGTCGTCCCCGTGCCTTCGCTCCTTTCCACCTGGGGGGTCGGGGAGGTGCGTCCCGTCGGGAAGGATGCCGTTCAGCCCCCGGTCGAACTCCTGGAAGTCCGTGATGTCGCCCTCCCGGTCGAGGGCCTTCGTCCCCTCCCCCGCCCACTCCGCCGGCGCATGGCCGTTCTCGTGGTAGTAGCGCCCCTCCGTGTAGTAGTGGCTCCCTTCCGCCGCCGCAGCGCTGTGCGTCAGCATGCCTTCAGAACTCCGGGAGGTCGGGGTGCCGGGCCGTGTCTGAGGGCACGGAACGCTCCGGGTCGCCACCTCTTCCCCGTCCAGGCCCGGGCTCTGCCGGGCCCGAAGGGTCCCGAGTTGTTTTCCGACCAGAACCAGAAGTGGGGCGACGGGAAGGCTCCGACCGCTGCATGAAGGCCCACGCCACCTCCGGCCTCGACACCGGGGTGAGGCGTATCCGCCGCACCTCCGGACTGTCCGCCACCCGGAGGTAGCCTTCGAGCTTGGGCAGCGCCTGGATCTGGGAGGGCAGCACCGCCGCCTCGATCTGGTGCTGCCAGGAGGTGCTCTGGCTTCCCGGCGTCCGGTCCCCGTGGCTCTCGCCCCTGACCTCCCGCACGATGTGCCGCTCCCCGATGGCCCCCGAGGCCCACTTCGCCGTCTCGGGGTCGGGAAGGCGAAGGAGGAGCTGGGTCTGCGGCTGCCCCAGGAGGGCCTCCGCTTCGTCCCGTCCGTAGGAGACGCGCAGCTGTGCGATGGATTGCATGCCGAGGACGCTCGCAAGGCCGAACTTCCTTCCCCCGGCGAGCGCCGGATCGAGGGCTGGGAGCTTCTGCAGCGTGGGGAGCTCGTCCAAGACGAGCCACACCCGCCTCGTCTGCGAGGGTGGTAGGACCATGACGCCCGTGAC
>JAKAYL010000074.1 GCA_021809545.1 Thermoplasmata archaeon | reverse complement strand
CACACGCGCCTTCTCTCGAGTGATCCACTTCATAGCTGCCTCAGCGGGGGATAGAGGGGGGCACCATATAACTGTAACGTTTGTTACAGGAGGGGCGTGGTCCGGATTGTCCCTTGGCGATAAATCGCCCGTTGTTCCAGTCGGGGGCGGGCCCCTCCGGACGGACATTATCTGCCCTCTTTGCTCCCTGAGATGGAGAGCGTTGCGCTCGCTGAGAATGAAACATTCGCTACGACCTCCTCCACATTGGGTTCGGGCGGGAGTCAAGGGTGCGATCTTCAGGGATGGCCGACTCTTGCTGCTCAAACGGAGAGACGACGATCCAATTTTCCCAGGATACTGGGACCTGCCCGGAGGGGGGGTAGATGCTGGGGAAGATCTGGCGGGGACTCTCGTTCGGGAATTCAGAGAGGAAACGGGTCTGTCCGTACGGGTCGGCCGCCCGCTTCACATCTCGATCCAACGTTATCCGGTCCGTGGGGAGGACACCATCGAAGCGGTCCTGGTGGTCTTCGAGTGCACCGCTCGGACCACGAAAGAACCCCGACTTGACCCGGCCGAGCACACGGCCTACGCGTGGGTGACCAAGCGGCAGCTTCGGGGTCACGCGGTAATGCCAACCCAGAGGGAGGGGATCCAAGCGGCATTCAAGTCCCAGATGGCCGATCCCGCGTCCCGATGAGCGCGTGAAACCGGTACCTTGTGCCCCCCCGGGGGCCAACGCACTGGCGGGCACCGGAAGGGGGACCCCCCCCCTCTTTCCCGTAAGCTCCCTTGTCCTGAGGTTGCTTATCCCAGAACGGAATTGGGCTGGAATGTGAAACGCGACCTCCAGCTCCTCTCAGTGGGCACCGCGATCCGTACCTTCGGAGCCGCGATCTACAACCCCTTCCTTGCGCTCTTCCTCTTCACCATCCTGCACGTGGACTATCTGGAGATCGGCGTCATCTTTGTTGGCCTCGGCGTCCTGCAGGTCCCCTTCGGGCTGTTCGGGGGACTCTGGACGGACCGGGTGGGACGGCGACGTCTCATCATCCTGAGCCTGCTGACCGAGGCCCTCTTCACGGCCGTGCTTGCCTATGCCTTCCAAATCCAATCCCTCGCTTTGGCGATCGCCACCGCGGGATTTGCAGGGATCATCCTGTCCGCCACGGGTCCTGCATTCTCCGCCTACATTGCAGATTGGGGAGTCGGCTCGGGACGGACGATGGCCTTCACCTGGTTCCGCATCAGTTTCAACGCGGGGTTCGCTGCGGGAGTCGCTATCGGAGGACTCCTCGTCACCCTGGTGGGATTCCCGGAAGCGGTGGCGATATCGGCGGTCATCATCGGCATGGCTGCGGTCTTCATGCTAGCGTTCCTTGGTCCCTCCCCGTACGACCTCGCCTTACGCGAGGGAAGGCCGGTATCCCAGGACAAGGCAACAGTTTCCCAGAAGTCCCGCTCGATGCGGGAGAGCTTTTCGCTGTTGGTAGCGGATCGCCCCGCCCTGCTCACGGCCTTCGGGTTTGCGCTCGTCTGGCTGACCGCAAGTCAATGGAGCGTGACCTTCCCCCTCTTTGTGCACAACAAGCTCGGCATCTCCTATGCGATACTGGGGATCGGCCTTGCCCTCAACGGCCTGGTGGTGGTCGTCGGCCAGTTCAGCACGACCCGGCTCGTGCTGGGAATGCGTCACACCACGATCGCCATCCTGGGAGGGGGCTTGTACGTGGTGGCCTATCTGATGCTGGGGTTCTCCGCGTTCTGGGTGCTCTTCCCGGCGGCGATATTCCTTGTGTCGGTCCTGGTGCTGACCCTTGGGGAGAACCTGGGATCGATCCCGACCTCCACCCTCCCCTCCAACCTCGCCCCCCCGG
This sequence comes from Thermoplasmata archaeon, assembly GCA_021809545.1. Taxonomy (GTDB): domain Archaea; phylum Thermoplasmatota; class Thermoplasmata; order Lutacidiplasmatales; family UBA184; genus JAJYEA01. The sequence continues at coordinate 3,930 of JAKAYL010000074.1, read as the reverse complement.
GCGAGATCGGGGCCTATAACGGGGCCTTCGGGGCGTTCTTGAATACCTCCGCCCTGGGTGCGATCTTCCTGGGAGGGGTGGTTCTTGCCACGGTGGCAAATCCCCTCATGGAGTGGGTTGTGATGGTGTTGCCCGCTTTCCCGGGTTTTGTACTCCTGAAGTACGCCGGGACGAGGATCCCGGCCGAGAAGGATCGCGCCTGAGCTTCCCCGGTAAGAAAGGAAGAAGGATCGGCCCAGTTGTCCCAGAAAGATCAGAGGGGGGTGGCAACCCTACGGCGCCTGGGACTTCTCCTCATGTCCCTTCGGCTCCGGGAAGGTATCTTCCTTCTCGTCCGTCTTGGACTCCACCTTCGAGGTGGGAACGGGCTTCCCGCGGCCGCGCAAGAACAACACCGCCAGCGCAGCCACGGCTACCGCAGCGATCAGCCCCACCAGGATGTAGCCCATGTCTCCAGAGAGACCGAGGAAACCGGTCGATGAGGACTTCGTGAAGGCAACAGTGGCGACCCTGACGGCCTTCCCGCTGACCGTAACCGACCCCGAGGTCGGGGTTGCCGTGTAGCCTGAAGGAACGCGTACGGTGTATGCGTAGGTTCCGTTGGGTTCTGAGAACGTGATCGTGGTTGTGGTGGAGGAGGAAGCGGATCCCTTCAGTGCGACCGACCACGAAGTTCCGGCCTTCAGTCCGCTCTCCGTGAAGGTCACGGCATAGGTAGAGTTAGTCTTGGAGGGGGAGGAGGATCTCGTGAAAGAGATCGCCTGGGTCACGTTTGCGCCGTTGACCAGAACGGACCCGATGGAAGGGCTCGAGGTGTAGTCCACCACCTTTCCAACGGTGAACAGATATCCGGTGGTGTTGTTGACCACGTTGGGGAAGGTGATGTTGGAGGTGGCCGAGGATCCGGCGGTGCCATTGAACGTCACATTCCAAGAGGTTCCCACGGGTAACCCGGACTCCGTGAAGGACACCGTGTAGGTGCTCTTCAGAACCGCTCTCGTGACGGTGAGGAGGGTAGTGACCGAGACGCTGTCGCCTCCCGTATCGTTGACAAACGCTCGGACGAGGTAGTTGCCTGTGACGGTGGGGGCACATGCGAGGCGGCTCTGATTGAGGGTACGACAGCCGGGAGGGAGTCCTGCGTAGGCCAACGAGACCGCGCCTGTCGCCCCGCGCCAAGTGAGTGTGAAGTTGGTCGTGTCCCCGACCGGGACCGGGGAGGGGGAAGCGGCGAAGGACGTTATGCTCAGGTTCGTCAGGGCAAATTGCGTGAAGTACGGGATCAGGACCCCCTGGGAGTCGTTCCCACCCCACACCACCCCGTCCGTCCCCCAGGGGGTGAGCGCGCTCCCGATGAAATCGCCCGGCCAGAACTTGGGTCCCGTTCCCACGGTCCCGTTCGAGATCTCTCGAACGGACGACCAACTGTCGCCGTTATCCGCACTCATCGTGGCATAGACCCGCCACGCGTCATTTCCCGAGCGAGTGTCCAGCCAGGACACCGCGACCGCACCTGTCGCGGGATCGGTAGCTATTGTCGGGACCTGAAAAGAGGTGCCCACGGGCACGTTTCCCGAGATATCCTGTGGGCTGGACCAATTCCTTCCGAGGTCATTGGACCTCGTGAATTCGATCCCGCCACTGTCCACGTAGACCACGAGCAGGCTCGCGGAACTGCCCCACGCCAACTGCCACTCTGCCCCCGGAATGCCCGCGGCGGGGTCTACGGCCAAACCGCACTCTGGAGGAAGGGAAGCGGGGGTGGCCGCCCAAGTTGCACCACCGTTGGATGAGAGCAATACCTCACATTGCTTGGCGGGATAGTTGGTGTCCCCGATGGCCCAGAGCGAGTTGTTGTACGCGGTGGTTCCCACCGCGATATAACTGTCCCCGGTCAAGATCTGGGTCGGGGCGAAATGGACCCCGTCGAAGCTGCGTGTGAGGAGCAGGTCCGGTGCGTCCAATCCAACCGGCACATCCGCCACCTGGAACACCGTGCCATTGGGAGTGGTTCCCAGCCATTCTCTGTCGTGGTACTGGCCATTGGCGCACGACATGCTGAGCGCGGGATCTCCCAAAACGGACCCATTGTCCCAGGCGTCGGTCACGGTGACACCGGAAGAGGTGGAGGAGCACGAGGTAGGCTGCGACTGATAGCCTATCTGGAAGGTCCCGTTCGAACTTCCGGAGACGATGGAAACATCGGACTCGTACTTCTGGAATGTGGTCGGAAGAGGGCGTGGGGCGGTGAAGTTCGATCCCCGATCGGTCGACTCGACAACCTCATTGATCCCCGGAACAGTGCCCGAGGCCGGCCCCGACCAGTTCATCCAGCCGACGAGCAGGGTCCCGTACTTGTTTACGGCAATCGATGGTTCCCCGCCGGGACCATGACGGCTCAAAGCTGTGACTCCGAAGATGGAGGGGGACATCTGAGCCTCGCGAAGAGGAGAGGACCCGAGGGGACTCACCGAGGGCAGGGCATGACCGGGAGGCACGGAAAGGATCGGCATCACCATGATCACGGCGATGACGACTGGAACCCAACCGATGGGGCGATACGACCACTTCATTCGAGGAGTTTCCGACCTGTCCATTGCCCGTGTCCTTGTTGGGAGGTCGAAGGCGAACATGCCGCTCGAGCCTTCAACTTTTGGGAAGGTCCCCTTCGGTCGTTGACGTTGGGGTCCGCGGAAACGTGCCAGTCGAACACCGTGAGGGGCATCATTTTCCCTCGCGTGGCAAACTTCGCAAACGCCATTTGCTGCAGGCGCTGGTGTTGTCCATGGCTCCGGAAGCCAATCTGCGACCAGGAATCGATCGCGGATGGCTGGATGAGGAACTCGCCAAGAGCCCTGCCCGTCACGCCTACGCCATCTGGGATCTGGAACATTACCCCGACCAGGCGCAGTTCTTCACATTGACCGTGAGCGGGGGACCCAAGGGGTACCTCTTGATTTGGAGAGGTACGGGGGGCACGCCTAGCGCCCATTGGATTTCGGACGAACCCGATGACCAGGCACTTCTCGCTGGCTTCCCCTCGCCACCCTTTCTTGCGTTCGTCCCGGAACGACGGGCAGACACTGTCGTTGCCTCCGTCCACAACGCTACGACCCGTCGGGTCGACCTTATGGAGAATCCTGGTCCCTCACGGCCGACAACCGCGCAGACTCCAGTTCGTCCTCTCACGATGGATGATCAGCAGGAGTTCCATGCACTAGTGGATGGTGATCCCGAACATTCTCTTTCCCGCCACCGTGACCTTGACCTAGACACCACGCGGTCATGGGGTGCATTTGACGGGAGAAAGATGGTGAGCTTCGCTCACGCATCGGTTACCCTGCCGCAGATATGGATCCTCAATGGCATCTACACGGATCCTGCCTACCGGGGAAAGGGATACGGGCGCGCCGCCACCGAGGCTGCGACCCGAGCGGGATTGGATGAGGTGGCCAGGGTGGGCCTCTATGTGTTCTCCGACAACACTCCGGCGGTCCGACTCTACCGCCACCTCGGGTTCCGGGAAGTGGAGCGTTTGGTTCTAGTGGATGCCACCTCATCAACCTCGAGTCCTATCTCTTCCGAGGATGGACGCAGGAACACTGCGATTCCTTGACCCTCGAGCAACGACCCTGAAGGGGCATCCCCAACTTCGGCAGGAAGTCTATCCCGCCAAGGCGGCCCGTCGTCTCACGCTGCGGCGTTCTTCGGAGGGCTGGGCAGAAGTTGATCCCCTTCCGGCATCGTCTTGATCCCCAATTTGCTCAACAACCGGAGGGCCGCCTTCCGTTCTTTCTGCGCCGTCGCGGGACTCCCGTGCAGTTCGAGCCAGCGGGCGCGCGACGCAACGGCGTGCCCCTCGAAAAGGGCCCGGCGCTCCTTCCGGGCCCTCACCAGGGCCCGCTCGATCGCATCCTTCGATTTCTTCGC
>JAKAYL010000024.1 GCA_021809545.1 Thermoplasmata archaeon | reverse complement strand
GAGGTGTCCGCCACCCCCCAGCAACCGCCCGCCCTGATCCTGAGCCGCGAGAAGGAAACCACGCTCCGGCAACGCCATCCCTCCCTCCCGCCGTCCTCGAAGGTGTTGTGGCTCTCGCGGGTGGAGGCCGAGGGAGCCCTCACCCCCTCCTCGCTCGACACGATCGGTGAGTTCGTGAGCCAGCACTGGGTGGCGCACCCTGGGTCGACCGTCGCCATGGCCAATCTGGAGTATCTCGTCAGCCAGAACAGCTTCCTTCCCGTTCTCAAGCTCGTCCAGTTCCTCCGGGACGCGGCGGATTCTTCGGGGGGACATCTGCTGCTTTCGATCAATCCCCTCACCCTGGAGAAGCGGGAGGTCGCACTCTTAGAGGGCGAGGGGGAGGTGCGGGCCTCCGGTGCCCGTACGGAGAGCGTTCCCTCTTCGGCGAACGGCGCAGAACCCCCGGCCCTTGCGATGCTCCGATATCTCAAGACCCTCGAACAGTGGACCCGGGAGAAGCCCCAGGTGCTCTTCTTCGACGATCTGCAGTGGGCCGACCCTTCCTCCCTTCTGGCGGTCCAGTTCCTCGCGCGCAACACCCGCTCGCTCCCCGTGCTCCTGGTGGCTACTCTGCGCGACAACGACAATCTCACTCCGGAAGAGGAGAGGGAGACACCGCTCGCGGAGGTCCTGGACTCCATGAACCGCGAGGGCTCTTCGACGGATCTCCCGGTGAAGAAGCTGGACGAGGCCGCGCTCTCCCGAATCTGTGAGGCAGTCCTCGGTTCTCCTCCCCGGCTCGGAGCTGGGAACGAGAGCCTCTCCCCGCTCCTCGATAGGACCGGAGGAAATCCCTACTTCCTGATGGAGATGCTCCGTCAGTTACGGGAAGAAGGGCACCTCATAGTCCATGGAGGGGTCGTCGGGCTCCAGACCGAGTCCGGGGCCCGGAGCGGAGGGGCGGTTCACCTCCCGGAAACACTCAAGCGGCTCGTCGCTCGCCGCCTCCGTCTCGTGCCTCGGGAAGACCGCGAGGTGTTGGAGGTCGCCGCCGTCGCCGGGAGCGAGTTCGAGGTGGGGGTGGTCTCGGCAGCTTCCGGGAAGTCGCATTCCCTGGTGGGAGATGCCGTGGAGCGCATGGCCGTCCAGCACCGGCTTTTCGAACGCCATCCTTACTTGCCGGGCCGATGGTCCTTCGCCCATCCCCTCGTGTGGGAGGGAACGCTTTCGGAGATCCCCGAAGCGCAGCTGAGGGAGGATGCTTCCCGGTTGGCGATGTGGTACGTTGGCCACCGTCCCGAGGAGGTAGAGAACATCGCCCGCCTGTTCACCGTTGCCCGGGACGCTACCCACGGCCCGACCTGGGTGCGTCAAGCGCTCGACAAGGCGCTCTCAGAGCACGCCGCTCAGACGGTGGAACGATACCACCGTTGGTTGCAGGAACTCCTGGAAACGGCGGACACGGCGGCGGACGAACGGGCGAAGGAAGGGCTCGAGGTCGCGCTGCGCCTTCACCTTCAGACCGGTCGCAGCCAGAGTCTCAAGGCGATCTTTGAGAGCTTGCGGCAACTTCCCATGTCGCTCCCGGTACGGGCCGTGCTGGAAGCCTACAACGCGTATCTGGTGGCTCGGGACGACGACGAAGCGGCCATGGCCGGAGTGGTCGCCATGGAGTCCCGCCTCGCTTCCCATGGCGAACCTCTTCCCACCGCGTTCCGGGCCCTCCGGAAGAGCGTCGAAGGCAACCTGCTCTACGGCCGCGGGGACTTCCGAGCCTCCCTGGCGGCGTACCACGAGGCCAGCGCCCTGGCCGGGGAGGAGCTACCCTCGTGGGTTCGGGCCCGTCTGCACTACGATGCCGGATGGGTGGCTTCGGAGCTCAGGGACGACGAACTCTACCGGGAGCATCTTCGGAAGGGGGAGGCGCTGGTTCAAGCGCCCTCTGTCCGCCACATGCGGTCCCTCTTCCTCAATCTGCAGGGGGTTCGCGCCATCGAGTCGGGGGACCTGAAGCGCGCATCCGAGTTCAATCGGGAATGTTTGCAGATCGCGCGGGAGACCGGGAACATCAGCATGTACGTCGCCACCCTGTTCAACCTTTGTTCGATCTACCTCTTCCAGGCGGACTATGTACGGGACCGCCAAGCGATCGAGGAAGGCTCCGGGTACTGTCAACGGTTCGGCTTGCGATACTGGGAGTCATCCTTCCTCCTCGTCGAGACCCAACTCTATCTCGCGACCGGAAAACTGGACGACGCCCTCCGGTGCATCTCTCGTGCGGTCGAGGAGGTCCATGCCAACGCCACGATAGGCCCCGGAGGCGTGGCCCGGGTCCTCGCTGCGCTCGTCCATTTGGAACGGCGGGACCTACCGAAGGCCCAGGAGGTACTCACTACGATCAAGGACCCGGGGAAGGAGCTCAATCCCCCGGAGGTGCCGCTCTATTTCCGGGTCCGGTCCCGTCTCGCTCGCGCTCGGGGGGAGCGGGAGGATTCCCGAGGGGCAGCGGAAGAAGCGCTACGTGTCTCCCGGGCCGAAAAGAACCCCATCGAAGAGGCCCAGTCCTTGGAGGAACTGGCCGCCTGGGAGAAGGAGTTCGGCCACCCAGCGGCGGTGGAGGAGCTCTTGGGGCAAGCGTCCGTGCTCCGTCAGGCCACGGGCTCCGTTCACCAGGTCGCTTGAGGGTACCGTTCACCCTGATCTCCCGATAGGGGCTCCCCGGACATGGGACATCACCGTTTTCCTAGCCAAAGCTTATAAGGTGACCACTCCATAAAACAGCTGTAGTCGACGGATTCCCCATCGGTCAAATCGGTTTGGGGCGCCTGAAACGAATATGAACGAACCCAACCCGACCCAAGGAGAAGCCAGCCAGCCGAACAAACAGTACGATGAGATGCCCCTTCATGAGACGCTGCGCCGCGGCGTCAAGGAAATGGGGTACACCGAGCCTACCCCCATCCAAGCGAAGACGATCCCCCAGGCAGTGCTGGGCACCGATATCATCGGGACCGCACAGACCGGGAGCGGAAAGACGGCGGCGTTCCTGCTGCCCATCCTGGAGCGATTGCTCCGGGAGCCCACCGGGAGAATCTATGCCCTGGTGCTCACACCGACCCGTGAACTCGCCCTCCAGGCCGAGACGTTCCTGAAGAAGCTGGGCCGCCACACCCACCTGAAGGGAGCCGCCGTCTACGGCGGCGTCGGCATGGAGCCCCAGCAGAGGGCCCTGCGCGGAGGCGCCGAGATCATCATCGCCACCCCGGGGCGCCTGTTGGACCACATGAGCCGCGGGTACGTGGACTTCCGACACCTGAGGATCCTCGTCCTCGATGAAGCGGACCGGATGCTCGACATGGGCTTCATCCCCGATGTACGGGATATCGTCGGTCGGTTGCCGCGCAACCGCCAGACGATGCTGTTCTCGGCCACGATGCCCCCTGAGATCGTCCGCCTCTCCCGGGAGTTTCTCAACAATCCCCGGATGATCCGGATGGAGGAGAAGACGGTCGCTGCCGCCGGGGTTTCCCACCGGGCGATCCTCGTCGAGGCGAACCGCAAGACCTCGATCCTCTCCGATCTCCTCCGGCAGGAGGGAATGGACAGCGTACTGGTCTTCACCAAGACCAAACACCGGGCCGACCGGCTCTCCTTCCAACTCCAGAAGATGGGGGTCCGGGCAGGCGTTATCCACGGGGACAAGAGCCAGTCCCAGCGGGTGCGCGCCCTCGAGGCGTTCCGGAACGGGAGCCAACGCGTGCTCATCGCGACCGACATCGCCGCCCGAGGCATCGATGTCGAAGGGATCAGTCACGTGATCAACTACGATGTGCCGCACGAAGCGGCGACCTACGTCCACCGAGTGGGACGCACGGCCCGCGCGCAGAAGGAAGGCGATGCCATCTCGCTCGTCTCCCGGGAGGAGCAGGACGACTTCGACCGCATCGAACAGTTCATCGGCATGGCGATCGCAAGGGAGAACAAGACCGACCCCAATGCCGCGCCACAGGCCCCGATGGGACGGTTCTCGCAGCCTCGCCACCGCCCCGGGGTCCGCCCCCCTCCGCGCCACCGCTACCAGCACAAGTTCTAAGCCCGCGGACCTCCCTCCCGCTCCCGGGCGCCCATGTGCCACGGAGCTTGGTCGCGGGAGGCCCCCTGCCCGTCCTTTGCCGCGAGAGGTCACCCCTTTTCGGTCTTGGACGCGGGCGAAAGGTACTTTGCTGCGCCCAACCAGCGCCCGCCGATGGTTCAAGGTGGCAAGGAAGAGGTCGCGCCTGAGAGACTGGCCCCGGCAACTTCGGGCCCGTTCCTTGGGCACTCGTCGTCCTCAACCTGACGGGGGGGGTCCCTTCCAAAGGTTTATCTCGGGCTAGACGTTGATTGGCGAGAGGATCGACTCGATGGAGTGGAAGGCGCTGATTGACGGGGAGTGGACGGACGCGGCGAGCAAGGAGAAGTCCACCCTCAAGGACCCTTCCACCGGAGAGGTCTTGGGCACGGTCCCCAAGTGCGGGGTTGACGATGCTCGCCGGGCCATTGACGCAGCCCGCGAGGCGTTCGACAAGGGAGTCTGGTCCTCGACGAAACCGAAGGAAAGGGCCAAGGTTCTCCACAAGGCGGCTGCGCTCCTCTCGGAGCGGCAGGGCGACCTTTCGCTCCTCGAGACACGGAACGCTGGGAAACCCATCCGACAAAGCACCTACTTCGATCTCGCCCTCGCGGTACATCATCTGGAGTACTTCGGAGGACTCGCGGCCCACCTGACCCCGAAGAGGATCCGCCAACCCGACATGGAGGGAAGCTACGGGACGATCCTACGGGAACCGATGGGTGTGGTGGCCGGGATCTGCCCCTGGAACCTGCCCCTCCTCATGGCCGTCTGGAAGGCGGGCCCGGCGCTTGCTGCAGGCAACGCGGTCATCCTCAAGCCCGCCTCCACGACTCCGCTCACGACCCTGGAACTCGGCCGGGCCCTCCTGGACGCCGGGCTTCCGAAGAATGCTCTTCAAGTGATCACCGGACCGGGAGAGGCCATCGGAACACTCCTCTCCTCGGATCCCAAGATCGACAAGGTGAGCTTCACCGGATCGACGGAGGTGGGAAAGGAGGTTCTCCTCAAGGCCGCTCCCACCGTCAAGCGCACCACCATGGAGCTGGGGGGGAAGAGTGCCAACATCCTCCTCGAGGACGCGGACCTGGACCGGGCCATCGACGGTTCGCTCTTCGGGATCTTCCTGCACGCAGGTCAGCTCTGCGAGTCGGGCAGCCGACTCCTCGTGCCTCGCGCAACGCAGGACGATGTGCTGCGGCGTCTGGTGGCCCGGGCGCGGGAAATGCGCCTCGGGATCACCACCTCCTACGACACAGATATCGGGCCTCTCATCAGCGGGAGCCACCGGGACCGGGTCGAGGAATACATCCGCTCGGGCCGGGAGCAAGGCGCCCATGTCGAGACCGGAGGGAAGCGTCCCGACCACCCCGAACTTAAGCACGGATTCTACGAGGAACCCACGATCTTCTCCGGGGTCACGCCCGACATGAAGATCGCCCAAGAGGAGATCTTCGGGCCGGTCCTCGCCGTGATCCCCTACGATTCCGTGGACGAGGCGGTCGAGATCGCGAACGGCACGATCTTCGGGCTCGCCGGCGCGGTCTGGAGCCGGAACCTCCGAAAGGCGACCCAGGTCGCAAAGCAGCTTCGGACGGGAACGGTCTGGATCAACGAGTACCACATGCTCTCCAGCCATGCCCCCCGGGGGGGATACAAGCAATCCGGCATCGGCCGGGAACTGGGCGAGGAAGCCCTCCTCGAATTCACCGAGACCAAGCACCTCTACTACGACGAAGAGGGAGTGCTCACCCCGCTCGCCCGGGGACTCATCCTTCCACCCAAGGAATGAGCGGGTCCCGGGGCGGGTTCCTGCCCCAAGGGTGCACGTCCGGAAAGCCGTAACGTCTAAATAGGGGCAGTTTCTCGCCTGCCCTTGATGGCGAAGAAGGCCTCGAAGAAAGCGGCGAAATCCCCGAAGAGCGCTCGGAAGGCCGCGCCGAAGGGGAAGAAGCCGGTCCGCCCCAAGAAGGGCTCCGCAAAACCGAAGTCCTCGAAGGCGGAAGAGGCGCCCGCCCCGACCCCCTCTGGACCCAACTTCCCTGAGCGTCTCCTGACCCTCTCCTTCCTCCGGGACGAAGGGGAATTCTGCGTCCGATTGGAGAAGCCGACCGGGTCGCTGACGGAGCTCAAGAACCGGTCTCCAGATCTTCTGCTGCGAATGGTAGCAGGTGAGCTGGAGGATCTGCTCGGGTGAACTTCCGTTCCCTTCGCGGGATCACTCCATCCAGCAACCCCTCCACGACCACCTCCTTCCTTGGACTCTTTCCGAGCCCGTGGATCTCCACGAGTTCGCAGTCTTCCCGTAGAAAAACCCCCTTGGGATACGTCTCCAGGGTGAGGTAGTAGGTTCCCACACCCAGATCGACCGGTGGCCGTTTCCAGAAGAGGTATCTCAGCTCCACGGTTTCCCCTCCTCGGGCCACGAGCTGGCGCGGGGTACGCCACAGCGTAAGGAAGAAGCCGATCAGTACGATCAGGCAGAGGAGGAGGACGAGCGCGAGCACGGTGGTCCCCTCGCTCACGAAGTACGGTTGCAGGCTGGCGACGAAGACAAAGGCAGAGACCATGGCCGCCGGGACCAATGTGTATCCTACAAGGAAGAGCCGCAAGGACCAACTCAGGGCAGTCCGGTTGTCCCGGCGTTCGTCCGGGACGTTTCCCTCCGTCATGCAGAGGATGGTAGCCCGTCAGAATCAAAAACGCTTTGTATGGTCCCCCCATGGAACCCATTCTGGATGTTCGACGTGAGGATGGTCCCGTGGCGCTGACCCTTCGCACGCTGCCGATGGCCTCGGCCGCCCGGGGTCCGATGGCCGCGGGATGCGAGCAGTGCGAGGAGGGCCGCAAGATGGTCCTCTTCGTCTCGGGGCTCTGCCCCTTCCGTTGTTTCTACTGTCCGGTCTCCGAGCGCAGGAACCAGAAGGATTCCGTCTACGCGAACGAGCGCCCCGTCACGTGCGACGAGGACATTCTCGAAGAGGCCCAGGCCATGGGCGCCTCCGGCACAGGCATCACGGGCGGTGACCCTCTCTACTCCTTCGAAAGAACCCTCCACATCGTGAAGCTCTTGAAGGAGAATCTCGGTCGGAAACATCACATCCACCTCTACACCCGGGAACCCAACCCTGCCAAGATACGGGCGCTCGCCGAGGCCGGGCTCGATGAGGTCCGGCTGCACATCCCTCATTACCTCTGGGGAACTTTCGAGACCCGGGGGCAATCCTTCCGGAAGATCCTGGACGCTGCCCCCGGGTGGGGTCTCGCCCGGGGAGTCGAGATCCCCCTCATTCCGGACAAGGAGAAGGATCTGCGGAAGCTGCTTCAGAGCCTCTCGGACCTTCGTGTGGACTTCGTCAACCTGAACGAGTTTGAGTTCTCGGAGACGAACGAGAAGAACCTCCTGGAGCGGGAGTACCACGTGAACCCCGGGGGTGGCTGGGGAGTGCAAGGCAGCCGTATCGTCGCCCGCCGCCTCCTCAAGGAGGCGTGGGGGGTTCCGGTGCACTTCTGTTCCTCGGGGTTCAAGGACTCCGTGCAATTGCGGCAGCGGCTCCTCCGCCGGGGGGCCCGCACCATGCACAGCTTCGACGTACTGACCGAGGACGGCACCGTGCTCAAGGGCATCATCGAGATTCCCGGCTCCCAGGGGCCCCTGGACCGGGCCTACCGCGAGGTCCAGAAAACACTCGGGATCGACCCGGAGGCCTGCCACCTCAACGAGGTGCGGCGTCGCATCGAGGTCTCTCCCTATCTCTTGCGTCGCGAGGCCGGCCGACTGCGCTTCCCCGCCTTCGAGGTGGAGGAGTACCCTACGACCGAAGCCACTGAGGTAGAGCGTTCCCCCCTCAACGGCGCCGCACGGGCGGCCTTGGCCATCCCCTCGCGGATCGAGACGGGCGGCGTATAGTTCTCATCGCATTCGTGCCCCCCGAAAGTGATGAAGCGGACGTCCCCCCGTTGATGTTTGATGGAGCACGGGCCCCAGCCCTTGTTCTCCTCCCCGTACCACATCGGGCAGTCCCGGCAATGCAGGGGGCCCGGCTTTCGGGACGCCGTCATACCTTCCCTCGCAGCCCGGAGCTGAGTTCCCATGCCGTTACCGTGTTCCGGAGCAGTTCGGCCACGGTCACGGGTCCCACTCCCCCAGGGACCGGGGTGAGGTTCCCCGCCCAACCGGCAAGCCCCTCGGAGTCTCCGGCCATACGGACTCCTCCGGTGGCGTTCGGGTCCTCCACGGCCGCCAGTCCCACGTCGATCACGGTCGCCCCCTTCCGTACGTTCCCCCGGTGGACGATCCCCGGGCTGCCGGCGCATGAGACGATGATGTCCGCGGTCGCTAGGATCTCGGAGAGGCCCCGGGTCTTGGAATGGGTGACCGTGACAGTGGCATCGCCCGTGGACCCCTTGCCGAGGTAGAGGAGCGCCGTGGGGATCCCCACGGTCTCGGAACGACCCACCACGACGACGTGCGCTCCCGAGGTCGGGATATGGTAGTGTCGGAGGATCTCCGTGGTGGCCAGGGCCACGGCGGGGACATGGAGCGGTCGGCGCTCCACCAGCCGTCCGAGGTTGACCTCTCCGACCCCATCCACGTCCTTGGTGGCCGAGATCTCCGAGATCAGGGAGAAGAAGTCGAGCGGTGGGGGGAGGGGATGCTGGAGGATGATCCCGTGGACCGTAGGGTCCGAGTCGAGGGACCGGAGGGTCGCCTCCAACTCCTTTCGGGGAGCGTCGGCCGAAAGGAGGAGTCCGCGGAAAGCGAGGCCCAGTTTCTCCGCCGCCCGCTTCTGCTGGCGCTGGTACAGGTGGAAGGGGCTTCCCTCGCCCACGGCGATGCTGGCGAGGCATGGCACGGAAAGTTCGGGCTTTAGTTGCTTCCTCCAACGCTCTTCCGTGCCCCGGTTGAGCTCATCGGCCACCGGGCGCCCGAGAAGTTCCCGGGTCGCCTCTCCTGACTCCGAAGACTTCATGACCCGGAGGGGCGCCCGCCCCTTGCGTTGTTCGGGCCACCCTGAGGGGATCCCTTCCCCCGCAAAGCGGGGAGAACGGTACGGGCAGCGTCGGAGGGCCCGGGATAGATCGACCTCGGAAGGGGAGCGTCCATGGCTGTGCGCCTCTTCGAGTGGGGGGGCTTATTTGAGATTTGCCAAGCGGTTTCGAGTCTCCGAGGACCGCCGGAGTTAGGCCAAAGATATATACGCACCTGTGACATGGATTGCTTTGAGAGTGGCAAGCCCATGGGTGAGACTAGCGGGGAAACGCAGGTAGCGGCACCCCCGAACCTGGATGAGTGGGGGGCGAGCCAGCCCTTTGCCACCACCGCGGATGTCGAGGTTCCGGGACGGCTTCTGGACCAGGTCATCGGCCAGGACGAAGCTGTCGAGGTGGTCAAAAAGGCGGCCCAGCAGAAGCGGCATGTCATACTCATTGGCGAACCGGGAACGGGCAAGTCGATGCTTGCCCGGGCCATGACCGACTTCATGCCTAAGAAGGCCCTTCAAGACCTCCTCGCCTACCCGAACCAGGATGATCCCAACGAGCCCAAGATCCGCGTGGTCCCTTCCGGCAAGGGCAAAGAGATCGTGGCCGCCCAGAAGTTGGAGATCGCCCAGAAGAAAGAGGCGAAGTCGATTTTCGTCGTCGTGATCGCAGTGGCGATCTTCCTGTTCATCGCCTACGGTCTCATCTCCGACCCCTCCCAGTGGGTGCTCATCGTCCTCGTCGGGGTGTTCATCATGGTCGCTTTCTTCTTCCTCATCGGGTTCTCCCGCATGAGTGCGGGGCGATCCGACCCGTCAAGCACGATTGCCAAACTCCTCGTCGCCCACACGAACGACGAGAAGCCTCCCTTCATCGATGCGACGGGGGCCCACGCCGGTGCCCTTTTGGGTGACGTCAAGCACGATCCTTTCCAGTCGGGCGGCCTAGAGACCCCACCGCACGAGCGGGTGGAGGTCGGAGCCATCCACAAGGCCAACGGGGGCGTTCTCTTTGTCGACGAGATCCATCTCCTGAAGATCGAGAGCCAGCACGCGTTGCTTACGGCCCTCCAGGAGAAGAAGTTCCCCATCGTGGGCCAGTCAGAACGCTCGGCCGGGGCGATGGTGAAGACCGAGCCGGTCCCCTGCGATTTCATTTTGGTAGCGGCCGGGAACCTGGACAGCGTCCAGGAGATGCACCCCGCGCTGAGGAGCCGGATCCGAGGCTACGGTTACGAGATCTACGTGAAGACCACCATGGCCGACACGATCGAGAACCGGAACAAGCTGGTCCGTTTCGTGGCCCAAGAGGTCGCCAAGGACAAGAAGATCACCCACTTCGACAAGAGCGCGGTCATCGAGATCATCCGGGAGGCCCAGCGGCGCGCCGGGCGGTCCGGACAGTTGACCCTGCGCCTCCGCGAGCTCGGGGGCCTCGTTCGCGTGGCGGGCGACATTGCCAACACTGAAAATTCACCCATCGTCACTTCGGACCATGTGGTCCGGGCCAAGCGGGCCAGCCGCTCCCTTGAGCAGCAGATCGCCGACCGCTACATCGAGCGACGCCGGGACTACCACATGTATAACGTGGAAGGCGCCGCGGTGGGCGTGGTCAACGGCCTAGCCGCACTGGGGGGCCAGAGCGGAATGAGCGAGTTCTCCGGTATCGTCCTTCCCATCGTGGCCGAGGTCACCCCGGCCCAGTCGAGGAACAACGGGGTCGTGATCGCCACAGGGAAGCTCGGGGAGATCGCGAAGGAGGCGGTGCAGAACGTCTCTGCCCTCATCAAGAAGTACACTGGGAACGACATCTCCAGCTACGATATCCACATCCAGTTCGTCGGGACCTCGGACGGGGTGGAGGGGGACAGCGCGAGCGTTTCCATCGCCACCGCTGTCATCAGCGCCCTCGAGGGTGTCCCGGTCGACCAGGGGCTGGGCATGACCGGCTCCCTCTCCGTCCGTGGCCTGGTCCTTCCCATCGGTGGGGTCACCGCCAAGGTGGAAGCCGCCGCCGAGACGGGTCTCCGGCGGGTCCTCATCCCCGAGGACAACCTTCCCGACTTGATCCTCGAGGCCCGCTACCGCGGGAAGATCGAGGTCATCCCCGTCCGCACGCTCAGCGATGTTCTCCACTATGCGCTCGTCGGTGCCGAGACCAAGAAGGAGAGCTTGGTCCAGCGTCTCGCCGCCATGGTCCGGGCCACCGCCGAGGAGCGTCCCCCCGGGAAGTCCCCCATCGGAACCCCCATCGCATCCATCCGGCCCGGCAACTAGGGACCTTCGAAGCGGTCGGCGATGCCTTCGAAGAAATCTACTCACGTTTCTGAACCCCCGGAGCAGTCTCCCTTCACCGGACGGCCATGCTACGATTTCAACCCCCGATTGAAGGCACAGCTCGACGACACCTCCTGCTACCACTGCCGTCACTACCTGACCACCCGCTGCCCCCACCTCGATGAATTCCTGGAGAGGATCGATGAGATGGAAGGGGACTTCGACGCGGGCCCGGCCCAGCAGATGAGCTGAGACCGGGTTCCTGGCACTTTCTTTTGGAAGCGACGCCGCACGCAAGCCATTTTGTAGCCGTTGGGCTCTGGGGAGGTGGAGGAGAGGAGCATGCGCCGGGGGATCTACATCGGCCGCTTCCAGCCGTTCCACAACGGCCACATGGAACTGCTCCGCCATGTCATGAAGACCTATGCCCCGGGAGAGCTACTGATCGGGATCGGGAGCGCCCAGGTGAGCCACACCCTCGACAACCCCTTCACGGCCGGAGAGCGGTTCGAGATGGTCGAAGCGGTCCTCCGGGCCGAGCAGGTCCAGAACTGTCGCATCGTCCCGATCCCGGACCTTGACCGTCACGCGCTCTGGGTGAGCCATGTGGTCTCGCTCGTCCCCCCCTTCGAACAGGCCTACTCGAGCGACCCGCTGACCAAGATGCTCTTCTCGGAGGCCGGGTACGAGACCCCGGACCTGCCGATGTTCAACCGGGGAATGTACGAAGGGAAGGAGATCCGCCGCCGGATCCTCGCGAAAGAGTCCTGGGAGGACCTCATTCCCACCCCCGTCCGGAAGATCTTGGAGGAGATCCAGGGCGTCGAGCGCCTGCGTTTGCTCGCCGGTTCCAAGGAGGCCGTCCGGCTGGACCCCAATGACCGACACTAAACCCCCCCGCAAGAAGGAGAGTCCCCCGGGCGCTCCCGGGCTCGACACCCGGGCCGTCCGAGGCGCCGCCGAACCTGACTACAACGCCGGGGCCGTCGTTCCACCGATCTACCAGACCTCCACCTTCCACTTCCCCGCCGAGCTCTCGGAAGCCCGCTCGCAGGGCACGGTTCACCTCTACACTCGATTGGGGAACCCCACCCTTACCCAAGCCGCCCAGGCGATCGCCTCGCTCGAGGGGGCGGAGCAAGGGCGAGTGTACGCCTCTGGTATGGGGGCGATCAGCAGCGTCCTCCTCTCCACTCTCCGTTCGGGCGACGAGGTCGTGGCCCTGGAGAATCTCTACGGCAACTCCGTCACCTTTCTCCGGGATGTCCTGCCCCGCTGGGGCATACATGTCCGGTGGGTTCCCGAAGAGGAATCCTCCGAGGTCGCACGGTCCGTCACGGACCGCACGAAGCTCCTCTTCCTGGAATCTCCCACGAACCCCACCCTCCGTGTCCATGACCTCTCCGCCTGGGCGAAGGCGGCCGAGGACGCGGGGGCGTTCCTCCTCGTCGACAACACCTTTGCGACCCCGGTGAACCAAAACCCGCTCGCTTTGGGAGCCCACGTGGTCATGCATTCCGCCACGAAGTACCTCTCGGGACACAGTGACCTGATCGCCGGGGCGCTGGTGGGAAAGGCCGAGGTGCTCGCCCAGACGGCGAACCTCTCGGAGACCCTCGGGGCCACGCTGGACCCCATGGCGGCGTTCCTCCTTCTGCGGGGGATGAAGACCCTCGGGGTCCGCGTCCGCCAGCACAACCACAACGCAGAGGCCGTTGTGGAGGAGTTCTCAAGCCATCCGAAGATCACGAACGTCCTCTACCCTGGGCGTTTCTCCGAGAAGGAGGAAGAACTCGCCCGCCGTCAGATGCGGGGACGCGGCGGCATGGTCTCTCTTGTGGTCAAAGGGGGACTTCCGGCCGCCCACCGTTTTCTTGCGAACCTCCGGGTGATCCACCCCGCCAGCAGCCTCGGGGGTGTGGAGAGCCTCGCCAGCCTCCCGGCGGAGACCTCGCACCGGCAGCTCTCCGCTGAGGAACGGGCTCGCCGGGGGATCGACGACGGCATGATCCGGCTCTCCATCGGGATCGAGGACGCCGCCGACCTGGTGGCCGACATCCGGCACGCCCTCGACCAATCCTAGGCGAAACGACGCATCCCCTACTCCGGGAAGCGGAAGTGCAGGTTCTCCAGGATATCGTCGTGCGAACGGATGAACTCAGTGCGCGGGGTGTGAGCGATGTCGAGGTACTTCAGTTCGGCCCAAGCAACGTGCTGCGGGGGCTCCGCCCCGGGGAGCGTTCCCCGGAAGACGAACTCCAGGTCCCAATGCTCGCTTAGTCCCGAATGCCGACGGGGAGTGTACACCTCGGAGAAGATCTCGGGGGGTCCGAGGCGCACGGACTCCTTCCCCAATTGTTCCTTGAGCACACGGACGGCGGCCGCTTGGGGGGATTCTCCCTGAAGAAGATGGCACGAGGGAATCATCCACCCTTGCGAATTCAGCTGGATCCGCCGTGAATCGAGTCCTCCGATCTCTCCCCAGGGCGCCGAGGGGGAGACCTTTCCCACGAGGACGCTCCCCGGAACACCCTCCGGAGACAGGACCACGAAGGAGGATAGGCAGAACCCATCCTTGGGAACACCCCAGACGCCCTCCTCGGGCCGCGGTGTGGCCGCAAACCGGCAGAACTTTCGCTCCTGGGACACGTTCCCGGCCCCCGTCATATGCTGCCTCCCTGCAGATCCTTCACGGTGAAGCTCAGCAAACGGCTGCCGTCCTGGGTCCCCTCCACATGGATGAGCTTCGTCACTGTCCCGTGACGGACCCATCCCTCCGCCTCGACGCCATGGACGTCGTACAGGAACAACCGGTCCACCTTCTCCCACCGGAAGACCTTCTCCGCTTCATGGATCGCCAACCCATAGAACCGCGCGCACGCATCGCAGCAGAACACTTCCTCCTTGCCGTAGATCGAGGTGCGGTACTCGCCCCAAGAGGCGCCGCAGAGACGGCACCCGACTTCCGGCGCTTCAGGCACTTTCATGGAACCTCACGCGAAACTCTTCGTACCGCTCCCTGATCGCCTCGAAGTACAGCTCCATGTTGTCCATAGACCGAACGAACGTTTTGAAGATGTTGTCGCGCTCCTCAGAAGTGGGTGCATACTTCTCCACGAGCTCCGCAGCCCGACCTGCATGCTGGGTGTCGGCCCGCGTGGTGCCGAGGAACCGCTTTCCCGATGGGGAATAGGTGGAAGGTCGCAGGAACGGTTCGTCCCCCATGATGTGCGGGAGGGAATACCCGGGCACCTTCTTCAGATTCTGATCCGCCAACATCTCGGTCCCATGGACGGCCGCCATGGTCTCGATCCAGGACCGAGTCCGAGCGATGTCATACCAGTCCTTCAGGGCGAGGGCCATCTTTGGTCCGGGACGCGCCTCGGTGAGCTCGTTCGACGAAAGACCGGCCTCGACACCGGCGCTAAGGACGATGGCGTAATGGCCGCCCTTCGACCCCGGGTCGTGGATGAGCTCACCGTAGAGGTTGTCCACCTCGTACTCGATGACGTCCAGCTTGTCCGTCCCCGCGATGATGCTTCCCACCCATCGGGGGAATCCCTGCAGGAAGCACCAGTGTTCGTAGACGAGCGCCGCTTGGTAGGCAGGCGTGGGCGAGAAGAGGCGTCGGAGCCCCTCGGGCATGACCTCCCCGTAGAACCTTCCGACGATGTGGCGCCGCATCCGGTCAGCAAGGTCTCCCATGACCTAGTCTAGGTCGAACCGAGTAATATCGTTCACCGCGCACCGGGCGCGCTGGGCAGCTCCCTGGGGGAAACGGGCTCCTATAGCAGGGCGTGTGCGGCCTTGTTCCTCTTGCGAAGCTTGGCCGTAAGGTAGCATCGCATCTCGGTGGTGCGTTCAAAACCGATCCGGGAGTAAACCCCCATTCCCGCATCGGAAGCGTTCAGTCGCACTTGGGTATACCCTCGCTTTCTGGCGATCTCTTTGAGCGAGCGAACGATGGCTGTGGCAAGCCCCTTCCCGCGGTGCTCGGGTTCCGTGTAGACGGAGAGGATGTACGGGCACTCCCGATCCTGGCTGGCAGGGACGGGGTGGGTCTCACGGAACCACATGCATCCGCTGGCCTCCGCAGCCCCTTCGGGGGAGATCGCCACGACGGCGATCAGCTTCCTCTGCCGCATCCGAGGGACCACCCATCGGCGATATCGGACGTCGTGCTCGCGGATATCCTTCTCGGTCCTTCCCCCCATATCCTGGAACATCCGATGCCGGTGCTCGAGCAGCAGGTCCAGGTCGTCGACGGTTCCGCGGCGCAACCGGGCGTGGCTACGACGCGGTCGCCGGTGAACAGGAGGGGGGGATGACCCGGGAGACATTCCGCAGACCTGCCACGGACCAAGCATCGCAACGAATAAGCTGTTCCGGAACCCCTCATGAGCGCCGAGAAGGACATCGCACGGGTGTTCCGGGCTCTGGGGGGGGGAGTTGTCGCAGCGTGAGACAGCAAGGAATTAATAGGGGCTGAGTGTTTAATTCAATTTGCCACAAAGGACTCCGAAATGGGCAGTGACCCGTCTTCCTTCGTAGGCCCACTATGGTCGAGAACGCATCGTCCGAAAACGACACCGTGCTGGTTTGCAGGTTGAAGATTCCTCTTCCCCGGGATCAGGCCTACATCCAGAGGGCATCCGAGAGATTCCCCGAGGTCGTTTTCGAGGTCAACGGGTACATCCCTTACCCGGACAGCGTCCTGCTCGATCTCCGGCTCACGGGCCTTTCGAGCAAAGCCGATGTCGTG
This sequence comes from Thermoplasmata archaeon, assembly GCA_021809545.1. GTDB lineage: Archaea > Thermoplasmatota > Thermoplasmata > Lutacidiplasmatales > UBA184 > JAJYEA01. The sequence goes on along the minus strand of JAKAYL010000024.1, from coordinate 10,149 downwards.
GGCTTCATCCGGTCCTCCCCGGATGTTCGTTCGGTCGAGATCCTGAGGACCTCCCGGGAGACCGCTGCTCTCCGGATCATGTCGGTCCTTCCCGGGACGAGTGTCATCCGCATGCAGACGGAGTTGAAGTTGATCCCCAACTTCCCGGTGTCCATCCAAGAGGGGACGATGACGCTCATGGTGGCGGGGACAGGAACTCGTATACGACAGTTGGTCCAGCGGGTCCGAGAGGAGATCCCGGAGACCGACATCACCGCCGTCCGGAAGGAGTTCCTTGACCACCCTGGCCAGTTGCTCACGCCTCACCAGCTCAGCCTGTTCCGTACCGCTATCTCCTCGGGATACTGGGACGTTCCGCGGCGGGTCACTCTTACGGACCTCGCCTCCCTGATGAACGTCTCGAAGTCAACGATCTCGGAAACACTGGCCAGCATCGAGAAGAAGTTGCTTCACGAAGCGGCGGACCAGATCTACATTCCTGCCTAAGACGGGACCGCGTCTCTGGGCCCGTTGCCTTTCAGGGTCCAGAGGAGGGTGAGATCGATCTCCGTCCAGCAGACCGGCTGTTGCAGCTTGAGGTCAACGAGGATCTCGGGATGCACCTCTCCCACTACGGCGAGCTTCTCCCCCGCGAGGGACAGTTCCGCCACCCGTCCAGGGATTCCTCCGAGCTCATTCCCGGGCTCCCGCACTGCGGAGCTCCCGATGACCCTCATCAGTCGCTCTAAGAGGGCCATGGCGTTCGCAAATCCCGCCCCCTCCCCGGCCAGGACCGCGCACAGATGAAGACGGGTGGAAGACCCGGTCGGGGTCTCCGGAGCCACCTCCACCACGTCCGCGATCTCGTAGAGACGCTGGGGATAGCTCTGCCCCGTGTTGAGCGAGAGGGCAAGCATGAGCGAGGGGAGGAGGGTGGACCGGACGACCGAGAGCTCCTCGGACACCGGATTGGAGAGTTCGAGGGTCGATTTCTCGGGGCAGAGCCGTCGTGAGAGATCCCGGGGCAGGAGTACGGGCGTGTGGGCCTCCTGATACCCCATGCCGAGGAGGATCTCGGCCAGTTTCTCGGAGTACCGGCTGAGCGGGAGCATCCTACCCTGGGTCTGATGGCCGCTCTCCTGGGGAGGGAAGGACGCGATGCCTTCCAGCACCATCACCTCTTCGACGAGGTCCACCTCGCCCAGGACGTCGGGTCGCCACGGAGGAACCCGGACGGAGAACTCCGGCCCGCGCACTTCGGCATCGAAACCGGCCGCCATCAGATCCTGGTGGATCTTCGCAGCTCCGATCGGCCGACCCAGGAGGTGCTCTGCTGTCGAGGAAGCGATCGCCACCTTCCGAAGAGTGGCCCAGCGGGGCTCCGAGGGACCGTTTCCCTGGACCACATTGGTGGTCGAGTGGACCGTCCAACCCCGGGTCACGAAGGGGAGCATCATGTACCCGACAAGGTCGCGCACGGTCCTCGAATTCTTTCCGGTGGACTCGATCAGCACCTCCTTCTCCCCGACACGGATCTCACCGTGCTTCGCCGCATTCAGGATCGGTGGGAGAGACAGGAGGGTGCCTGCACTGTCCTTGAGGACCAACGTCCGGTCCTTGGTATGCCCCAAGGAACCGTACTTGAGGGCCATGGGATGGCTGGAGAGGAACTCGCTGACGTCCTGTTCTCCTGAGGACGGGACGCCCTCCACCGCGAGCGGGGTGAAGCGCAGACCCTCCACCTTCTCCAGGGAGTAGGTCAACGGAGAGACCAGGCCTCGCAGGGGGTAGAGACCGATACTTCCCTCTCGCCGGTTGATGCCCAGAGAGGTGTGCAGGATCTCCTGGAATTTGATGAGTTCGGAGAGCAACCCCGCATCGATCCCGGAACCTTCGGGAGCGCGGACAACCGCCAGGGCGATCTCCGGGCGCAGAGGGGCGACCGAGGGGTCCACCCGCACCGAAAAGCCCGAGGGGGAAAGCGTGGGAGGGAGCGTCGCCAAGGGACGCTGGTGAAGCAGGCCGGAAAGCAGGTTGGCGAGGCCGCTCTCACAGAGGAGGTCCAGACGATCGTGGGTAACCTCCACCATCATCTCCGGGTCCTTGACCTCGTGAAGTTCCACCTTGGTGCGGAAGAGCAGATCCTCCACCTCCCTCGGGGAGATCTCGCTCCCGAGGATCTGGAAGAGGGTTCTTGTGGAAAGCGTGGCCTGCGGCATCTTCTTCTACACCCGGCTCTCCGCCAAACGGTCCAGCCGGTTGCCATAGATCTCGCGGATGTCGTCGATGCCGAGGGAGACCATCGCGAGGCGCATCACCCCGATTCCCCAGGCCGCCACCGGGACCTTGATCCCGAGCGGACGGAGGACCTCCGGGCGGAACATTCCCCCGGGAAGGACCTCCATCCACCCCATCCGAGGGTGCTTCACATAACCTTCGACGCTCGGCTCGGTGAAGGGGAAGTAGGAGGGCTTGAACCGGACCTCACCAGCGCCCATCTCGCGGGCCATGGTGGTGAAGAGGCCGAGGAGGTTGCGCAGGCTCACCCCTTCGCCTCCGTAGACCCCCTCGCATTGGTCGAACTGGATATGGTGCTTCGCATCGAGGGACTCCCTGCGGAAGACCGGGCCGATCGAGTACATCCGGAAGGGCGGAGTCGGGTGCTCGAGAAGATAGCGCACCGAGAGGTTGGTCGTCTGGCTCCGTAGAAGGAGTCGTCGGCTCCACTCCACATTGAACTCCCCACCCCAGCCTTCCGATAGGGGCGCCTCTCCCTCCTCCGGGGGACGGCCCTCGTGGATGTTCTTGACCCTCCTCAGGAGGCTCTCCTCCGGGGTCTTTCCCGTGGCGCCCTCGACGAAGAGGACGTCCTGCGCCGTGCGGGCCGGGTGGGACTGCGGAATGAAGAGGGCGTCGTTGTTGTAGAAGTCCGTCTCAACGATCGGACCCCGCCGTTCCTCGAATCCCAGTCCGAGGAGCAGTTGCTCCACCTCGCGTAGCCAGGAGAGGTACTCGTGGCGACGCGGGCCAGTGATGAAGGGTACCTGGGCCCGGAGATCGTAGGGGCGGAACTGTGCGGTGAGCCAACTTCCCGTCCGGAGATGTTCGGAGGTGAGCGCACCGATCGAGGGGCGATCTCCCACCAGGTCGGCTATCGCCCGCCCGTTCTCCGAGGCCGACCACGCCCGGTGGGTCACGGGCTCGGAAGCCAGGAGGCCGCGTTTCACCATCAATTCCGCCACGGGGAGAAGGCCGGGAGGAACCTCCTCCGACCCTGCTAGGAACCCGAGGACCTGCTCCGAAGCGCGGACCCCCTGGGGATCGGGGACTTCCAGCTCGAGCTTCTCCCCGATCCGGAGGGCCTTCTCCCGTCGGAGCTGTCCGATGGCCGCAGCAAATTCCTTACCGTCCAGCCCGCACCGGGCTTGTGCCTCCTCCTGAGGGAGCGGGCCCCCGGAAAGAACCTTCACCAACCGACGCTCCGGGAGACCCTTCTCCCTCGCTTCGACACCCCGGGGGCTCAGCCGAAGGATCCGTTCATGGGTCTCGCTCGAAACGGTCAGTCCTTTGGCCTTGAGCCTTTCCAGGCTACCCCGGACGGTCTCGATGGTGAGACTCAGTTGCGCTGAAAGTTCTTCCTCGGGAACCCGAAGGCCCACAGCCTGGCGGGCGAGGCCCTTGAGGACCTTGGCCTCCTGCGGAGAGAGGGAGAGTGAGAGAGGATCCCCTGCCATCGTTCTGACGACTAACGAGAGGCGGTCTTGGTCTTAGTGGTTTTGCTCTTCCCCTTCGGGTCCGGCTTGGAAGGTTTCGTCTCCTTCACTTCCTTCTTTACGGGGCGCTCGACAGGTTTCGCCGCGGGCTTGGGAGTTGGCGCCTTCTTCACGGGGGCGGCCTTGGCTCCGACGGTCTTCTTCGGGATCCGGCGGTTCGCGGGCTCCACCGGCACTGCCGCGGGCGGCAAGGTCTCAGTTACCGGGGCCTCCTCGACCGGGGGAGCGCTGGGCTCCTGAGCAGGCGACTCGGGAAGAGTTGGGATTTCGGCGATGGGCGTGTCCGGAACTTCGGAGATCGCTTCCGGTGTCGAGGGGGTGGGCTCCTCGGTTTCTGCGGGCAGCTCGGCAGGAGCGGTCTCTTCCACTCCTCCGGCCGCCTCGGTGGTTGTCGGGGTCTCGGGGAGTTCGGTTTCCGGCACGGTGCTCGTCTCGTCTTCCTCCGGGAGGGCGGCCTCTCCGCCTTCTTCTCCGGGGGATGGACTATCGGAAGCCTCGGCAGGCTGGTCCGGCTCCTCGGGCTCTTCCTCGGTTTGGTCCGCTTGGATCGCTGCGAACGTGGAGAGCTCTGGAGCGACCACCGGGACGTCTTGGGCCTGGAGAATGGGAGCTTCGGTGGGAGTCAGCTTGGGAGGGGGAGTCTCCGAGGACGACATGACCGGGGGAGGAGGTGCTCCGGCGCTGACGACCGGGGATAAGGGCTTCATGGGCGGCTCCCGGGTCGCTGCGACCGGTGCGGGTCTCGGGGTCGGCGTCTTCTGGACGGTCGTGGAGGGAGCAACCCCCGCAGGCCGAGGTGAGGACGGGGAGGCATTCGGTGGTCCCGCGGCGGCTTGGGTCGCCGCAGGCGGTCGTTGTACGGGGGCGGGGGCAGGACCCTTGGGGCCGGGAGCCCGGACGGCCGGACGGCGAACGACCGGCTGGGGCTTGCGCAAGCCTAACCACCAACCAAGGGCCGTGGCCGCGCCGAGGAGAAGCAAGAAGAACGGTATGTTCAGGGGATAGCTCAGCAAGGGCTGGAGGGGTCCCCAGAACGAGCCGAGGGCCGACACGTTGAGCGTGGCCATGGACAATCCTGCCTGGTTGGAGGTAAGGACTCCGGCCCTCACGAGAAGATTGTCGAAGGCGTAACTGATCGGCACGGTGAAGGTTCCGCTACCCGTGCCCGAGCTCCCGATGGAAAGGCTGAATCGGCCCAATTGGCTGGTCTGGGCGATCAGCGGAGGCTGAGAGAAGAGGGCGACGTTGACCTTGAGTCCCGAGACCGTTCCGCGGGAGCTCGAGGCCGTCACCGTGAGGGTCTCCGTGCCTCCCGGTGTGGCCACGCTGGGTGAGAAGCTGAGGGAGAGCGTCACGAGCCCACCGATGGTGTTGCCGTAGAGCGTGAGGATATCCTTCGGGGAGCCCCAGCCGGTCACGGGGTCCCAACCTGTGCCCGCGTTCCAGAGGCAGTTGTTCCCCTGCGTCACATCGTTGAACGACACGGGGGCGGTCCCGTTCTCGCCCGCAGCGCCCAGGGAGTAGAGGGTGGGGGTAAGGAGACCCAATCCGCTTCCGTGCGCGGAGTCCATCTCGGCCGCGATCCCGGCCCACATCGGGGAGGCGAAGCTCGTTCCTTCTCCGGCCTGGAGAGAACCGTTGTAGTAGAGGAGATTGTTCGCGGAGGGTCCCGAAACATCGGGAACGCCCCGGTGGCCTCCGCCCTCGGAAAGGATGAGCTGGCCCGCGCTCCCTTTCAACTGCCATCCTGGGGCGGAGTAGTACGAGGAGAATCCTCCCGTGCTCTGGGTCCAGGCGGTCTCGGATTGGATCGAACCACCGCCCGTGCTGCCGACCCCGAGGTTAACCGTGGGGGCTGTCCCTCCCACCGCGGTCACCCATGGTGAGGTGGCGGGATACTCCACTTGCGGCGATGTGGTGCAGGACCCTTGGGTGGTGGAAGTGGATCCTCCGTTGTCCCCGGAGGATGCAAAGACGCTCTTGCCTTGGGCGGACGCCGCCCGGAACGCGTTGTCCATGGCGGTCTGGAACGGCGGGTCCTGCCCGTCCGGAGAGCCGAAGGACATCGATATCACATTGACGCTCGAGGCATTGACCGCATAGTTCACGGCATTCTCCAGGCCGACGTCGGAGGGTGAGTAGTGGTTCGATGGCGAACCATCGGGGACATAGATGGGCATGAGGGTGGCCCCCGGGGCCTGGGACTCGCTCCATTCCATGTCGAGAGTCAACTCGAAAGGGGCTCCGCTCGGGTCTGCGAGGGCTTGTGGACCCGGCGCAGGAGCCCCGTTGAGCGGGACGGGGTTGATGGTGAAGGCCGGCTGGCCCGCCGGGTAATACATCGCCGCAAAGTTGGAAAGGTCCTGGGGATCGTATCCGTCCCCCCATAGGATGAGCGCGATGGTCTCCCCGGTCGACCAGAGCCCGTTCGCGCTCACGTTGTAGAGGTTGTTCAACCCGTACATGAAATGGGGATAGTCCGGCATGATGCTGGTGGCGAGCACTTGGGGAAGGCGGTGGAGCCCGTAGGAGAACGTGGTCGTGTTCTGGGAGAGCCCGGTCACCGAGCTCACGAAGGGGGCGAGCGTGGACGGAAGGTGGGGGGCCGTCTCCGGGAGGACGACCGTCCGTCCCCCGAGATGTCCCGTCACCAGCGTGGTCCCGAACAGGGACTCCGCGGCGGAGGCAGGGCCACGGGCCATCACGAAGAGATGGTCCGAGTAGGTGGTCACGGGGATGAGGCCCGCCGCTCCGAGTGATCCCAATACCGCTCCGTAGTCCGCAGTGGTAGGGGCATAGTCTTGAAGGAACTGCGAGCGGTTCACGAAGTCCCCAGCCAACGGGGATCCGGGCGTCGCTGCCCCGAGGGCGACCTGGTCGAGGCGGCTCGAGTTTCGAAGCGAAAGTGAGATCCCCAGCGTCACGGGGGTCTGGGGGCTGAGCGGAGCCGGGTCCACGAGGGACCCGAGAAGCCCGGGATCGTATCCCAGGTTCGCCGCCGCCGATACGGGTGCGACCTGCGGCCGAGAAGCGGAGGGTTCGGACGTGCGCGGCGCGAGGGGAGCGGCCACGGAAGCCGAACTCGACGTGACCAGCAAGAGGACCATGGCCAGGAGAAAGGCGCCTCCCAAAAGGGGCCCGGCCGCTCTACGAACAACCACTGGATTCATCCGGTTGTGGAATGTATAGGAATGGCACACTTGAAGACATCGGTAGTCGACCCCGCCCGGGGCCGGTTCTGGGCCGTCTAGAGATGCCATGTGGGCTTGCCGTACCCCTTCGGGAACTTGGCCGGGGGATCCGCACCGCCCCACGGGTCTGGGCGGGGTTCCGCCCGAGCCCCACGCTTTCGGGCGAGGTAAGCGTCAATGTTCTCTGCGGCCCGCGTGCCGGAGGACATCGCATAGACCACCGACCTTCCTCCGGAAGCGAAGACCCCCGGGGAGGCGGTCATGCAATCTTCTCCCTTTCCCTGCGGCCAGCCCTGAGCGCCGTACTTGAGATCGAGTTCCGGGGGGAAGCCGGTCAGATCCGCCTTCTGCCCCACGGCCACAATGACGGTGTCGCAGGAGAGCACGTACTTGGAGTTCGGCACCGGCCGCGAGCTCTGACGGCCCGAGGCATCGACGGGTCCAAGTTCCATCCGCTGTACCTCCAGACCCTCCACGTGTTCTCGGCCGACGATCCGGACCGGAGCCGTGAGGAAGAGGAACCGGATGCCCTCGATCTCCGCATCGTGCACCTCCTCCTTGTCGGCGGGCATCTCGCCTTGGCTTCGACGGTAGACCAGGGTGACCTCGGCCCCCGGGGAGAGTCGAGGGGAGGAACGGACCGCATCCATCGCCACGTCCCCGCCCCCGACTACCACGATCTTCTTTCCGAGGACCGGACGTGCCCCCTGATTGGCCTCCTTGAGAAGCCGGAACGCAGGGAAGACCCCGGGCAGTTCCTCTCCCGGGAGCCCCAGCGTGCGATGGGTGGAGGTGCCGATGGCAAGATAGACTGCATCGAACCCGTCCGCGAGGAGGCTCTCCGAAGAGATGTCGACCCCGACCTTCTTTCCCCGGACGAAGGAGACGTCGAGATTCTTGAACCGGGCGATGTCGGTCTCGATCTCGTCCCCGAACATCCGGTACTGCGGGATCGTCTTGGCCTGCCCCCCGAGGTACTTCTCTTGCTCGTAGACGGTGACGGAGTACCCCCGTAGACCCAGTTCCCACGCCGCCATGAGGCCGGCCGGGCCCCCGCCCACGATGGCCACGCGTTGGGATTTTCGTGAGCTCGGTACATAGAGGAGTTCAGATTTCCCGTGCTCGAGCGCCGCCCGTTTGAGGTGGCGAATGGCGATGGGGATGCCGCGTTTGCTCACGATGCAGGCATCCTCACAGTAGTGGTAGCAGACCTTGCACAGGGTGCTCGCCAGAGGATTCTCCGAGAGTACCTCCTTGGCAGCCGCATCGAACTTTTCCTGGGAGATGAGGCGGATGTATTCCCGGGCGTCTTGGGTGATCGGACAGGCCTCGACGCAGTAGGGCTTCCCGCACTGGATGCAGCGCTTTGCCTCGAGAACAGCATCCTCGAGGGAATAGGAATGGAGGACCTCCCGGAAGTCGTGGGTCCTCTCCTTCGGGTCTTCGGTGGGGATGGGCACGCGCACCGGGTTCAGCTTCATCGGGATGGCCTTGGGAGCCGTCCCTTCCTTGGGTATAGCCGCGTTCGCCATCTCTCCCTCGTGAAAAGAGAGGGGGACCTTTGCGTAAATAGGTTTTGACGCACCCGTCCGGAGCTTGTCTACGAAAGAAGGGGTTGTGGGCCGGGGGGGTTGCCCCCGGCCGTGGTCGAAACCTCGGGGTCTATAGGGATGTTACCACCGAGGATTCCACCGGGCTTCCAACGCCGGTGCAGGCGTCGTACCCTTGGGAAGCGTAGTAGTAACCGTTGTTCCCGGAGGTGATGTCGTGCACGCTGGAGGTGCCGATCAGCCCGTAGAGGAGTCCGTGGATGTTCCCTCCGTTGATCCCATCGCCCGCCGAGAGAGCGTCCGCGAGGATGGCGGACCACTGGGGTGCCGCCGCGCTCGTGCCACCGACCTGGACCCATCCCGAGTATCCGGTCGTGTCGTAGACCCAGAACCCGGTCGCAGGGTCTGCGTTGTACGAGACGTCGGGGACGGCCCGGCCCGTGGGGGTTGAGCTTCCGGAGGAGGTCGTGACCAGGATGTTGTGCGAGCTTTGGTAGGTGGGCTCCGAGAAACAGGTGCTCACGCCACCACCGGTTGCACCGGAGGCATCGTTCCAGACCGTCTCACCGGAGTAGGCTCCGGAGCCGGTCAAGGTGAGGGAAGTGCCGCCCGCACCGACGACGTTCGGATCGGCCGAGGGATAGTCCACCGTTGGGTGGCCTGTCCCGTCGTTCGCACCGTTGTCCCCTGAGGCACCCACCGGGATGGCCCCGGCGGAGACGGCGTTAGCGAAGTAGGTGGATTCCGTACTCTCTGTAGAGCAGCCAACGGAGCTTTCCGCCGATCCCCAGCTCATGGAGATGACCTTCGCTCCGTTCGAGGTGGCGTAGGGGACCGCATCGTTCACGAGGTAGGTGAAGGAGGCGGAGGGGGTCACGATGAGCAGGATGTTCGCCGCAGGAGCCATGGCGTGGGCCCACTCGACATCCAATGAGGTCTCAAGACCCCATCCGGAGTTTTTCTGTTTGGCGGCGCCCCAGGGCTCCGTGATTTTGAGGGAGGGCGTTGGAAGGCCGAAGGCCGTGTCGAAGCATGCGAGGTCGCTCGACAGGGTCGGGCTTCCGTACGCATCGATGATGGCGATGGTCTCCCCGGCACCGTTCGCGGAGGAGTAGGAGTAGGCGTTCTTGATCTGGGAGGGGGTGTACGAGACGCCGTTCGCCGACGGCAGAGTGGTCGTGCAGGTTGATCCACCTCCGCCTCCTCCGTGGGGTCCTCCATGGGACCCATGGGTCCCTCCCAAGACGTAGGCGAAGGGAACCGCCGTCGGTACGGGCGTAGGACTGGCCGCGACCGTGAGCACGGCCGGGACGATGCCTAGGAACCCCATCGCCACCACTCCTGCGATAATCATCGAAGCCATTTTTCGCTCGCTCTTGATCAAGGCCTGTTGCGACATGTGCCCGGGCAACGTTTTTCGGCTATAAGAACATGTCTGTTCCCTGAGGTTATCACCCGTAGCGAAGCCCCGTTCCGTCCGGGGAGGCTTGGCCGCGGAAAATGTCCTTCGCTAAGCCTTATCTACGTCCGGCGATGTTGCCGCCCTGCCAGCTTGTCGGCTGGACGCATGCTGAGGTAGCCTAGCTCGGTCAAGGCGCCGGTCTCGAAAACCGGTGGGGGTTCACTCCGCGGGAGTTCAAATCTCCCCCTCAGCGC
>JAKAYL010000073.1 GCA_021809545.1 Thermoplasmata archaeon | reverse complement strand
TCCGGAGGTGCCGATCCTACCGAAAGCCTAAAAGCGCCCCCCTGGCTCACCTTCCCCTGACGTGCAGGCATACTCCCGGCCGGTCAAGGTACATAATCCCGACATGGACAGGCCGATCCTCGTCTCCATCATCGCGATCGTCATGGGGCTCATCGGGCTCCTCTCCCTTTTCCTCGGACTCCTCTTTGTCTTTTCACCCTGGCTCGGGCCCTCCACGGACTCGGGACTCCTGAACTTCCTGGACCGGTACGTGATCAATGCGGGCCAGTTCACGGGAGCTGTTCTGGCCATCGGGGGGGCTGCCGTCCTGGCCACGGCCCTCGGCCTCTGGCACCAGGAATCCTGGTCCCTCTGGCTCTGCGTAGGCTGCATCGCCTTCGCGGAGGTTGTCCTCTTCTTCGTCTACGTCCCCTTCAGCTACATCTTTCTCCTGCTCCTGGTGCTCTACGTCTACCTGCTAGCCGTCCGGCATCACTTCCGATGACGAAGATCGCCCTTGCCGAGGTTCGGCCCCGCCGGAGGTCGCCCCTGGAGAATCTGCGAGCGCTCGAGGGGGTTCTGGATCGTGTTCCTGCCGCGGAGATCGCCGTCTTTCCTGAGCTCTACTTGAGCGGCTACATGATCGGGGACGCGTTCCATCGCCTGGCCCTCTCCCGGGCCGGGAAGGAGCTCAAGCTTCTCTCCGAGATCGCCGAGCGGAAGCAGAAGTGGGTCCTGGTGGGAGCTCCGATGGAGAACCCCGAGCGGAAGGGTGAGGTGATCAACGCCGCCGTTCTTATCGGACCCAAGGGGGACCTTCATGTCACGGGGAAGCGTTACCTTCCCACCTTTGGTCCCTTTGAGGAGGGGCTCCAGTTCTCTCCCGGGGGAGATCGGAGCGTTGCCGAGACCCCCTTCGGGCGGATCGGGGTGCTCATCTGCTACGAGGTATTCTTCCCTGAGATCACCCGGGCCCTGGCGCTCTCGGGAGCGGACCTCTTCCTCGTCATCTCGGCCTCTCCGGTGACCTCCCGCTCCCTCTTTGCGAAGCTGCTTCCCGCCCGGGCCATCGAGAACGCCACCCCTCTCGCTTACGTGAACCGGGTGGGGGTGGAGGACTCGATCGTCTTTGCGGGAGGCTCCGGGTTCTACGATCCTCGGGGGGAGGTCCTGGAGCCTGAGCGGCTGGACCTTGGCGAAGGCCAGCAGGTCCTCACGTACGACGTTCCGCTGGAGGACTACGCCAAGTACCGGCCCTCGCGCCCCGTCTTACGGGACGCGAGCGTTCTTTCGTGAGGCGAGCTGGTTCAGTGCGTAGGGCAAGACCCCTCCCTGCTGGTAGTAGGATAGCTCGACCGGGTTCTCCAACCTCAGCTTCGCGGTGAAACGGGTTTCCTTTTCCCCGTCCTTTGCGACGACGTCGACCAGACCTCCCGGGGTGAACTTTCCCTCCCGGAGCCGAAGGTTGAACGTCTCCCGCCCCGTGAGGCCGAGGCTCTTCCATCCGGCCCCATCCTGGAACTCGAGCGGGAGGACTCCCATCCCGGCCAGATTGCTGCGGTGGATCCGCTCGTAGCTCTCCGCGATCACGGCCCGGACCCCGAGGAGCCGAGGGCCCTTCGCGGCCCAGTCCCGGGAGCTCCCCTGCCCGTAGCGCTTGCCCGCGAGGATGAGGAGGGGAGTGCCGGCCTCCAGGTAGCGGTGCGAGGCATCGTAGATCGACTCGGTCGTGCCGGTGGGCACGTGGAGGGTCCAGCCCCCGTCCTTTTCGGGCACCATGTAGTTCTTCAGGCGGGTGTTGGCGAAGGTGCCCCGGACCAGGACCTCGTGGTTCCCCCGACGGGAACCGTAGGTGTTGAAATCCACCGGAGCGACCCCGTGCTGGGTGAGATACTTGCCCGCGGGACTTTGGGAAGGGATCTCTCCGGCCGGAGAGATATGGTCCGTGGAAACGTTGTCTCCGAGGAGGGCCAAGGTCCGTGCTCCGGAGAGCAGCGTCCCATCGGAGGCGGGTTGTTCGGGTACCGGGAGCGCAAAGAAGGGCACCTCCCGCAGGTAGGTGGAATCCTCTTCCCAGGCATAGGTCATCCCTTCCTGGACGTGCAGCCCATCCCAGAGTTTCCCTCCCTCGTAGGAATCGACGTAATTTTGGGCGAACATATCCCGCCCCATCACTTTCTCCCGGAGCTGGTCGATCTCGGCCTCGGAGGGCCAGAGATCCTTGAGGAAGACCTCCTTTCCCTGGGGCGATCTGGCAATAGGGTCCTTCGAAAGATCCCCATCGATCCTCCCCGCGAGCGCCGCCAAGACCACCAGCATGGGGGAGCCGAGGTAGTTGGCGCGGACCTTGTTGTGGATCCGTGCCTCGAAGTTCCGGTTCCCGCTGAGCACGGCGGCCAGGAAGGCGTCCTCCTCTTCGGCGGCCTTGTCACCCAAGGGGCTGAGAGGGCCACTGTTCCCGATGCACGTGGTGCAGCCGTAGCCCACGAGGGCAAAGCCGAGGTCGGTGAGCGGCTGGAGCAGTCCCGCCCGCTCCAAGTAGCTCGTGACCACCTTGGAACCCGGGGCTAACGAGGCCTTGACGAACGGGTCGAGCTTGAGTCCCAGTTCCAAGGCCCGCTTGGCGATGAGTCCCGCCCCGAGAAGTACACGTGGGTTGGAGGTGTTCGTGCAGCTCGTGATGGCGGCGATGGCTATGCGGCCGTCGTTGGGGCTCCCCTTTCCCCCCTTCCCTGGGTGGTCCTTGCGGTACGCCTGGAGAGCTTCCCGGTAGGATGCGGGCACCTCCGAAAGCCGGCGGGCCTCCTCGGGATTCCTGGGTCCGGAGAGGGTAGGGTGGATATCGCCGAGGTTGAGCACCAGTTCCTTCTCGACCTCGGGAGGGGGCGAGGAAGCGTCCCTCCACAGGCCGAGGAGCTTGGCGTAGTCCTCGACGAGTTGGATCTGCTCTGGGGAACGCCCCGTCATCCGGAGATAGGCGAGGGTCGCCTTGTCCACGGGGAAGAGGCTGGCCGTCGCTCCGTACTCGGGGGACATGTTGGAGACCGTCGCCCGGTCGGGGACGGAGAGCAGCTCAAGCCCAGGTCCGTAGAACTCCACGAACTTGTTGACCACTCCCTCCTTCCGGAGCATGCGCGTGACCGTGAGCACGATGTCCGTCGCCGTGGTCCCGGGAGGTGGAGTGCCCTCCAACCGCACCCCCACGACCCTGGGGAAGCCCATCATGTAGGGTTCGCCGAGCATGACCGCCTCGGCCTCGATGCCGCCGACACCCCACCCCATGACGCCGAGCCCGTTGACCATGGTGGTGTGGGAATCCGTCCCGATCAGCGTGTCCGGGTAGGCCGTTTCCCCTTCCGCCGTCACCACGCTCGCAAGGTACTCGATGTTGACCTGGTGACAGATACCATTCCCTGGAGGCATGACGCGAAGCTTCGGGAAGGCCTTCTGGGCCCACTTCAGGTAGGCGTACCGCTCGCCGTTCCGCTCATACTCCCGCTCGATATTGATCGATAGGGACTGTGGAGAACCATAGCTGTCCACTTGGACCGAATGATCCACCACAAGGTCCAGACGCACGGAGGAGTCCACCGTCCGGGGATCCCGGCCCTGTTTCTGGGCTGCGTTCCGCATCGAGCTCAGGTCCACAATCACGGGAATGCCCGTGAAGTCCTGGAGGAGGACCCGGGAGGGGAAGAAGGGGAACTCGACGTCCTTGGCAGCGGCCCCGTTCGCCAGTTCCTTCACCTTGGAGAGATCGCCGATCCCGCGTAGGGCATTGCGGAAAAGGTTCTCCAGAAGGATCTTCTGGGCCAGAGGACGTTTGAGGTAGGAGGTGCGGTCGACCCCTTCCAGGCCGGCCACGTTGTAGACTCCGAATGTCTTTCCGCCCGAGACCACCTTTCCGTTGGGTGCGGTTTCCCCCTGCGCCTTCATGGCCTACCGTGAGACACAGGGGGATTTATCTTCGATTTACCTGCTCACCGGTACGGGGGCTGTGGCGGGTAGTTCGGGTAGGCTCCCGGGGCTTGGGCCCACGGTTGGACGGGGGGCTCCGCTTGGCGGGCCCTCCTCTTTCTCCGAATCACCACGGCCGCTGCTGCTAGGGCGACGACCGCTACCACCACACCGACAAGGACCCAGTCCATCAGGGGCAGACCTAGGATCGTGGTCTGGTTGTTGTTCGCGCCCCCGCCGCCTGTCCCGCTCGCGGAAAGAACGGTGAGGGTGGCAGAAGACTGGGCGTGGCCCCCGTGGGAATCCGTGACCGTCACCTGGATGGAGTACTGGCCCGGAGTGGTCGGTATGCAGCTGAAGACGGCCTGGTTGTAGGTCGTGCACCCGGCCGGCAGGCCGGTGTAGACGAAGGAGTACGGCTGCACTCCCCCGGTGACCTGCGTGCCGACGGTGACCGAGTTGTTCACCCTGACGCTGTTCGGGGTGATGGTGAACGAGGCGATCGCTATCGTCCCTCCCGAAGTGCCCGTCACGACCAAGGAGGTGCTGGCCGAGGTGGATCTCCCGGCCGAGTCGGTGACCGTCACATAGACGGAGAAGCTCCCGGTCGCCGTGGGCGTGCAACTCGGCGACGGAATGTTCGCAGAGGTGCACCCGCTGGGGAGCCCCGTGTAGCTGTACGAGTACGGTGTGGTCCCTCCGTTTACGGTCACGGTGAAGGTGGTGGACCCGCCCAATGTGAGGGTCGCAGGGGAGGCAACAAAGGAGCTGATGGTCGGCCCGCCCGCCACAGCCGAGTTCACGATGAGCGATGTCGAGCTGCTTACCTGGGTGCCCTTGGTGTCGGTCACCGCGACCCCGATCGTGAAGGCGCCCGAGGAGGTTGGGGTGCACACGAAGGAGGCCGTGTTTGAGGAGGTACAACCGGCGGGAAGTCCCGAGTAGACGTAGGTGTAGGCTGGGTATCCCCCGTTGACCGCGGTCGAGATGGTCGTCGAACCCCCGAGCGTGATCGTGGAGGGGGTGGCGCCGAAGGATGTCAGTGTGAGCGGGGCACCCGCCGCCTGAACCGTCAGCACGAGGCTTGAACTGTTTGAGGCGGACTTGGCGTCGGTGACCGTCACTCCGACGGAGTAGTTACCCGCCGTGTTCGACGTGCAGGAGATCGTTGCACTGCTGGCCGAAGTGCATCCCGGAGGAAGTCCGGTATACACGTAGGAGTATGGTTGGGTCCCTCCTGTGACGACTGCGGTGAGGGAGGTGGCACTTCCTGCGGTCACCGGGTTGGGGGTCGCGGTGAAGGAGGTGATCGTGGGGGGCGTGCTCACTTGGGGAGTCACCGTGAGCGTTGTGCTCGAACTGGCCGTTTTGGAGGCCGCATCCGTTACCGTGACGCTTACGGTGTAGTTCCCGGCCACGGTCGGCGTGCAGTTGAGCGAGGCGGTGTTGCCGCCTCCGCAGCTCGTGGGAAGACCGGAGTAGGCATAGGAGTAGGGCGTAGTCCCTCCCGTTGCGACAGTGTTGAACACCGTCAAGGAACCGACCGTGACGGGGTTCACCGAGGGGGTGAAACTGGTGATACTGACCCCACCGACGGCTGGGGTTCCGGCGACCTTGATCGTCACGGAGTTCGAGGTACCTGAGGAGGTCCCAGAGGTAACGGCGACGGAGGCGAGATACGTGCCCGGGTTGGTGTAGACATGGGTGGCGGAGTTGGTGGTCGTGGTGCTCGAGGAACCATCCCCGAACGTCCACGCGTAAGAGTACCCGGAGAGAGAGGATGGGCCTCCTGCAACATCCGCACCCAGACTGACAGCGAGGGAAGGCAGGCCGTAGCTAATGTTGGCCGCCATCACGACAGTGAGCGCTGAGTAGGGGCTGGGGTTCGAGTTCTGGCTGGCGATCAGTTGGGCCAGTTGGGCCACATTGAAGCTGCCGAGGCCCGTAACTGGGTCCCATCCGACTCCCGCGTTGTACCCGCTGCCCGAGACCATGTTGTT